>JABDOO010000046.1 GCA_013043295.1 Candidatus Nitrosopumilus sp. | reverse complement strand
GTGAAAACGTAGTCACCTTTTGCCTGAATACCTTGGCAAATTACATCTAATTCTTCTGATGCTTCTCTTTCTCTACTTCCTCTATCAATTAGTAATAATCCTCGTTTCAATTCATTATCCTCGCTATTGCTATAGTCAAATTTGGTGGGAATTTCTGCTTTTCTACTATTAATTGACCTTCAGATACTTTGATGGCAGCAGCTTCAGAAACACTTGCAGTTCCCTCAAATGCTTTAACAGTTTCAGAGGGATTTGGAGCTGCAATTTCTGCCAAGTCTTCTCTATTTACATATTCCACTGGAATTCCCATCTCTTTTCCAAGATCAATTAGTCCTTGTACATCTTCTGGTTTTTTTATTGATACTAGTTTTGCAATTGATTTTGAACTTAGTTTGAATTTTTCTAAACAAAATTCAATTCCTTCTCTTATGGTTTCTTTTGAAGTATCCCAATGCAAACCAATACCAATAACTAAACTTGGTGGACGATAAATTACTGATTTTTTAGATATTTCATCATCAATTAATCTATCAGAAATTATAAGACAAGCTTTGGAGTTTGATTTTTTTAAATCATCCATGTTTTCATAACTTACCACATTTTTTGGTAATTTTTTATACCAATTTTTATCTCCTGCTTCTTGGAATACCCCAATTGGCTCTTCATTTACCATATGTGCACTAATAGCCGTTACAGTAGAATCATCATCTATTTTCCAATTAAATTCCCTTCCTACTAGATCTACTGCAATTGTTTTGTTTACATCAGCTGCAGTTGTAATTACTGATTGCGCTCCTAATTTTTCAGCAATTTCTTCAGTAAGTTCATTGGCTCCTCCTATATGTCCAGATAATACACTAATTACAAAATTTGTTTTATCGTCAATTACAATAACTGCGGGATCTGTTTTTTTATCTTTCAAGTATGGAGCAATTAATCTAATCACTGCACCTAAAGAAAAAATACAGATTAATGCATTATTATTTTTAAAAAGTTCAACTATTTTCTTTGTTGTGGGCTCAGAATACCAAGTAATGGCTGTTGTTTCTGTTGAGAGTTTTGATGGAGCAAATATACTCCAATCCGGAAATATTTTTTTTAGATTTTCTCCAATTTCTACTCCATTTTTAGTAATAGCAAGAACTGATACTTTTTCCATAATCAAAATCTTGTAACTTTAATAAAATACCTTACTCTTTGGATTTTCTAGCTAAAATATTTCCTTTAAAATCAAACAGAATTACATCAATTGGAACTTTTTCTTCAGAATGTTTTCTCATATGCTTATATGTTTCATCACAAATCAAGTCAAAAAACCCATCAATATGATTTTCTTGAATAATTTCTGAAACATGCCTTGCTGTATTTGCTTTTTTAATTTCTTGAATTACACTTTCATTAGCATTACACTTTTGAGCTAATTCTGCTAAAAAACTCATATCTACTTTAGATCCTTTTACATGAGTTTGTTTTACTCCTGCTGCCATTTTTGCTAGCTTTCCTATAAAACCAACAACATATGCTCTTGTGATATTTTTTCTACCACATTGTTGAATTGCATACCCTGAAAAATCACCTATTTGTACAAAACAGTGTTCTGGTAAATCTACTAGTTTTTTTGCAAAATCTTCACTCCTTCCACCCGTTGTGAGCACTACTGTGTCATTACCGGCAGCAATTGCCACATCCAAATTTTGTCTAATTGATGCTGCATATGCTGCAGTAGAAAATGGAATAACAATCCCACTGGTTCCTAAAATTGAAATTCCATTTATAATTCCTAATCTTGGATTATCTGTTTTAGGTCCTAATTCTTTTCCTTTAGGAACTGAAATTACTACTCTAATTCCTTTTTCCAAAAGAATTTCCTTTCCTACTTCTCTTAGATTTTCCATAATCATTTTCTTAGGAACTGGATTTATGGCTGGTTTGTTAATTTCTAAACCTAATCCTGGTTTGGTTACTATGCCTACTCCCTCACCCCCATCAATCTCAATTTCATTTATTTTTTCATTAAATGATAATTCTACAATAATCTCAGCCCCATGAGTAACATCTGGATCATCTCCTCCATTTTTTATTACTGAGCATTTTGCTTTATCAGATCCAAATTCACATGAATGTATTGGAATTTGAATATAGGATCTTTTTGGTAAAAGAATATCTACATTCTCAGTTTTCTTCTGATTGATAATTGATAGTAATGCTGCTTTTGATGCAGCTGTAGCAGAACTTCCTGTGGTATAACCTGTCTTTAATTTTGTCTTTTCTTCTTCCACAATAACGGTACTCATTTTGTAGTATTAACTCTTATTTCATAATTTCTGAAAATTATTCAAATAGATTTAAAATTAAAACAAACTTGGTTCTATTATGGTTAAATCCCTAAAGATTGTTGTTACAGGAGCTAGTGGTTATATTGCAAGAAACCTAAGAAAATATTTATCAGAAAAAGACATTAAATTAGTCTCAATATCTAGAAAAGATTTTAAAAATCTTAATTGTGAAACCAAAATTATCTCAAAAACTTACAATGAAAAGAATTTACTTAAAAAAATTCAAAATTCAGATGCACTAATTCATCTTGTTGGAATAGGAAAACAAACTGTAAGTGCTGACTATGATATGATAAATACCAACTTAACAAAACATATTGTAAATCTAAGTAAGAAAGCTAATATAAAAAAAATCATTTTTCTAAGTGGTTTGGGAGTATCTCCAAATTCATCATTAGGATATTTTATTTCAAAATATAATGCTGAAAAACAAATTATTGATTCTGGTTTAGATTATACAATTTTTAGACCTTCATACATTGTTGGAAAAAATGATTTATTATCAAAAAATCTCAAAAAACAAATAAAATCTGGAGAGATTTTAATTCCAGGATCTGGAACTTATTTAATTCAACCAATTCACATATCCGATGTCGTAAAAATTCTTTTCTTATCTGCTTCACAAATGAGATTTAATAATAAAATTATTGATCTTGTTGGTCCTGATTATCTTACTTTTGAAAAATATGTTAAACTCTTTTCTAGAGGTACCAAAACTAAAATCAAAAAAATTAACTTAGAAGATGCATACCATAATGCTATAGTAAATTCAAAATCTGATTATGGAATTGATGATCTTAATATTCTAGTTGGAAATTTTACTGGTAATCACAAAAAATTATCTAAAATATCTAAAATTAAATTCCAATCTGTATTGGAATTATTACAATCCTGCTGATTGCTTTAATGTATCAGATTTGTCTGTTTTTTCCCAAGTAAATTCTGGTTCATTTCTTCCAAAATGACCATAAGCTGCAGTTTTTTTGTAAATTGGTCTCTTCAAATCTAGTTGTGAAATGATTCCTGATGGTTTCATGTCGAAATTCTTTCTAACTAATTCTTCAATTTGATTCTCAGGAATTTTGTTAGTTCCAAATGTATTAACATACAATGATACTGGCTCTGCAACACCAATTGCATATGCAAGTTGAACTTCACACCTATCTGCTAATCCTGCTGCAACAAGATTCTTTGCAATATATCTACACATGTAGCATGCAGATCTATCTACTTTTGATGGATCTTTTCCTGAAAAAGCTCCTCCGCCATGTCTTCCAAAACCACCATAACTATCAACAATAATCTTTCTTCCTGTTAATCCTGCATCACCATGTGGACCACCAATCACAAATTTACCAGTTGGGTTGATGTGAATTTTGATATCATCATTCCAAAGATTTCCTAATACTGGTTTAATCACCTTGTCAATTATCTCTCTTGAAATTTCTTCTTGAGATACATCTGGTGCATGTTGTGTTGAAATGACAACGGTTTCAATTTTTGTAGGTTTGTTATTTTCATATCGTACAGATACTTGTGATTTACCGTCTGGTCTTACCCATGGTAAAGTTTGATCTCTTCTTACTTGTGATAATTTTTGAATAAGTTTGTGTGCCAGTAAAATTGGCATTGGCATTAATTCTTTAGTTTCATTTGATGCATAACCAAACATCAAACCTTGGTCTCCTGCACCCTGTTCTTTTTGTTCTGTGGCTGTCACTCCCTGACTAATATCTGGACTTTGTGAATGAATTTTTAAATCAACTTTACATGTGTCTCCATCAAACATCAAATCTTTGTTGTCGTATCCTATCTCTCTTATGGTTTTTCTAACTAATTCTTCTTGAGCCTTTTGATCAAAATCAGCTTTTGATGTTACTTCTCCTGATACTACAACATAATCTGTAGTTACCATTGTTTCAACTGCAACTCTAGAATTTGGATCCTGTTTAAGATATTCATCTAAAAATGCATCAGAAATATTATCACATATTTTGTCTGGATGACCTTCTGTTACTGATTCCGAAGTAAAGAGAAAATTGTTGGCCATAAAACCACATCATACTAACACTAGAGTTCGTTTTCTAGTTTGATAAATAATACATTATTGCCTCTTACGATAACTCTACCATAATTTGCAATTGTTTTACCGTCATGAAGTTCTTCAGCATCAGTCATAATCAAATTCATATAAGAATCAACATTATCCATTTTGCCTTTGTATTCAACTTCGTTTTTCAGTCTTACTGTAACTTTCTTCTTTGTACTTTTTTGAAGGGTTGTTAGAGGTCTTTTTGCACTATTTGATTGGGACACTAATTGTTCACTTGATTTGCAACTTTAGTCTCTAGCATAAAAGCCTTACCTCTTTTCTAAATATTGAAATTCCTTAAATTTTTTCTCGGTTTTCTAATAATTATACAAATGATCTCTACAGGTTTACAAAAATTAGATCAATTCTTGTCTGGAGGAATTCCAGATGGTGTGATTGTAGATATTTTTGGTGAAAATGGAACAGGTAAAACATTGCTACTTTTACAATTATTAATAAATTCAGTAAAAAATGGTGGAAATGTTTTGTATTTAGATACAACAGGAGGATTTAGACCAGAACGAATTCTAGAGATTCAAAAAGAATTTGAAATAGGAATTAATTTACTTGATAAAATTACTGTATCTAGAATTACAAATACTTCAGAACAAATTAAATCAGTAAACAATATCATTTCAAATAACTTCTCTTTAATAGTAATTGATAACATTACAGATTTATTTTCTTATGAATATCAAAATAATGAATCAACTTTCAAAAAAAATTCATTATTTATGAAATATATGCATAGTTTATCAAATTTTGCTATTACAAAAAAAATTCCAATTATTATTACAAATATGATTCGAACAAGTGATGATAAAGAAATTGAAAATATGCAAAATGCAATTGATCCTTTTACACACATTAAAATTCATCTTACTAAAAATTCATCAAAATTCATCGGTCAAATCTATTGGGCATTAAAAAAAGAAAATTTTTCATATACAATTACCAAAAAAGGCCTTTCTGATATTACTGAAGATTTTTAATGGTCTAGTATTAACCAAAATAATGGCAGGAATTTTTGATTCAATACCAATTATCACTGTAGTTTTGTTTGCACTAGGCTTAGTTGGTGTAATTGTATATGAAAGATCAAGATCAAATAATCCCGTCGAATCCACTTCTTGATTCACTATTTGGAAAATTTGGATTTTCTAAACTAACTGAGATTCAGAAAAAAGCATCACCAATTATTCTACAAAAAAAAGATTGTCTTGTTATTGCTCCAACAGGCTCAGGAAAAACAGAATGTTCAGTAATTCCAATTTTCTCTTTGTTAAAAAATTCTAAACAATCTGGAAAAATTAAAGCACTTTACATTACACCCTTGAGAGCCTTAAACCGTGATGTGTTTCGAAGAATTACAAATTATGCACATGAAAATCAACTGACAATTAAAATTCGACATGGAGATACTAGCCAAAAAGATAGAAAAAAAATAACTGAAAATCCCCCTGATGTTTTAATTACAACTCCTGAAACTTTGGTTATACTATTAACACAGGTAAAAATGCTTAATGCACTATCTGATTTAGAATGGATTGTAATAGATGAAGTGCATGAATTGTTATCTAGCGAACGAGGTTCTCAATTATCATTAAGCATTGAAAGATTGGAATTAAATTCAAAATACCCACTTACAAAAGTTGGATTATCCGCAACTGTAGGAAATTTTGATGAGGCAGGAAAATTTGTAGTAGGAACTAAAAGAAAATGTCAGATAATCAGAGATACATCAGTTAGAAAATATGATGTAGAAATCAAGTATGTTGAAGGAACAATTTCAGATGTCGCAGAAAAAATTGTTGAATATGTACTAGAATTAAAACTAAATTCACCAATACTTCTCTTTACTAATACAAGAGGAGAATCTGAGTTTTTAGCATCAGTTTTAAAACAAAAGTCTTCTATTCCAATAGAATTACATCATGGTTCTCTCTCCAAAGAAGTTAGAGAAGAAACAGAACAAACTTTGCGTGAAGGCAAACATGGTATTGTAGTATGCACCTCTTCTTTAGAATTAGGATTAGATATTGGATCCGTTGAATTAGTAATTCATTATGGCTCTCCAAGACAAGTATCAAAATTTGTTCAAAGAATAGGTAGAAGTAAACATAATCGTGATGCATCAGCTCAGGGTTTAATTATTACAAATAATCCTGATGATGAGTTCGAAGCACAAGCAATTCTTGATCGTATTCAAGAAGGTTCCATTGAAGAGCAAAAAATTCATGAGGGTTCTCTAGATGTTTTAGCTCATCATTTAGTTGGACTATCTATGCAAATTGGTGAAGTTACAGTTGAACAAGCATTTGATTTAGTGACAAAGGCATATTCATTTAGAAATTTGAAAATTGAAGATCTAGTAAATGTATTAGATTTACTTGATTCAAACTATCTGATTTTTTTTGATAGGACAAAAATGACTTATTGGAAAAAAGGAGGTTCTTTCAAATATTATTTTGAAAATCTTTCCACAATACCTGATATTCTTAAATTCAAAGTTTTTGATAGTGTTGGAAAAAAAATTATTGGATCTTTAGATCAACGATTTGTAGGAGATCATGGAGATTCAGGAAATATTTTTGTGTTGAAAGGTTCACAATGGAGAATTCTAAATGTTGATGAAAAATCATTTAGTGTAAATGTTGAACCTTTCAGGGGAGGCGGAATTACTGTCCCGTATTGGGAAGGAGAAACTATTCCAATTGACTATAAAACAGCACGTAAAGTAGGAAATTTTCGTAGTAAAGTTAAGAATGGAAATTTTACTTTAACAAATAAAATAATTGAAAAATTAAATTTCGATATAATTCCTGATGAAAATAACCTTGTAATTGAATCAAATAGATCTCAAGGTTCAATCGTAATTCATTCTTGTCTTGGTACCAAGATCAATTCTACTTTATCCACACTACTATCTTCAATGCTTTCATCAATATTAGGTTCAATTGTTGATTCTCGTTCTGATGGTTACAGAATTGTTTTATCATCTAATTCTAGAATTTCAGAAAAACTTTTCATGGAAGTGATTAAGGATGATTATGATTTACAATCTGTTGTTAGTGCTTCTTTAATTGGAACTCATAATGTCAATTGGAAAACATGGTGCGTTGCAAAAAAATTTGGAGTTGTAGGACGTGGTGCAATATATGAAAGAAAATCTGCCAGATTTTTGTTTGAACGATATTCCAAAACAGCACTTGTCCATGAAGCACTAAGAGAACTATTTCATGATAAATATGATCTTAAAAACTCTGAAAAAATTCTAAAAAAAATCAAAGAAGATAAAATTCATTTTACTTGGTTAGAAGTTGATCAATATTCTAAATTGGCTCTGCCCATTTTAGATCATACTGCCAAATATTATTCCTCGCCTGCAAATCTTGACAAAGGTATTCTTGATCTCGTTAAAGCTAGATTAGAAAAAACAAAACATCGTTTGATCTGTGCTCGATGTGGAAAATGGGAGCGCATTTTTCAAACATCTGAGGTAAAAAATTTGCTTGTTTGTCCATATTGTAAAGCAAGACAAATTACAGCAACATATTATTCTGATTATGATCTACCTAAAATTATTCGAAAAAAACATGCCGGAAAAAAATTAACTCCAGATGAAAAACACAAGTTTGATCGTGCCTGGAAAGTTGCTTCATTAGTAGAAAATTTTGGAAAAATAGCTATTACTGTGATTTCAGGATATGGTGTTGGTGCTGATACTGCGGCAAGAATCTTGAGAAATATGGTGGATGAAGAACACTTGTTTAAACAAATCTATGAAGCAGAACGACAATACGTAGTAACTAGAGGCTTTTGGGACTCTTAGTTTTTCTTTGTAATTTTAGAGAATGAAGTCACAAATAGTTCTATTCTACCTTCAAGTCCAGCTTTTGCATTCAACCCTGTTATGGAAATAATTTCTCCTAATTCACATTTATCAATAATTCTTGCTTGATTTCTCCAACCCTTTACCCAAATTTGCCCAGTGTCATCCTCCACAAACATTTCTGAAAGTGCTATTGTTTCACCAGTTTTTGTTTGAACTTCTCTTCTCTCAGGAACTTTCAATACAATTGCTTCAATACAATAACTAGAGTCAACTTTGATATCATTAATTTTTGTTCTAAGTTGTGATAAAGATGGAATTGATTCATCATTATCTAATTTTCTTACAAAAGAATTTTCATCAAGTGTAATTGAATTCCCATAAACTTTTGATGGCATACATTCTATTACATCTCCTTCTACACAGATACTAGTTGAATTTGAAAAGTCACTAATATTGAATAAATTCTTTTTATTATCTACAGCTAAAATCATATTTTTACCGTTTTCTGTTGGTGATATAGAGAGAATTCTAGTGATTATAGGTTCTGCTTCTTTTCCTCCTTCAATTTCTACTATTGTTGCATCATTTCCATGAATTTCTAGTCCTTGATTTCCTGATTTTACTCTAACACCAAGTAATCTTACTTTTGCTGATTGTGAAATCATGTTTGGAATGGTGGATTCATCTTTACCCCATAATACTACTCTCATTCCACTTCCATCTTTACCCTTTAATCTCATTCTTAGTGCTTTTCCAGGCATACCACGTGAATTTGTAAATTCCATACCACTAATTACTCCATCAATAGTTCCTGAAATTACTAGATCCTTTTGTCCTTCTTGAGATTCACTCACATCTTTTGTAATGGTGTCTATTGTCGGAATTTCACTTGTAGTATCAGTAGTTTCTATATTTGATCCAGAACCGATGTTTATTGTTGGAGAACCATCAAGATCCGATTTAACATAAGCTTTAATGATTTTAATTAAATCTCCAGGCTTTAGATTTTCAATTCCTGGCAGATTTGCTTTTTCATCCCATAATTTTACACTAGCTGTTGAATTAGAATCATATACAGTCATTGTTCTAAGATAAAATGGAGAACCATCTTTTCTAGAAAATTGTTTTGCAGGTGATAAATTTAGAACTCTTGTTTCTAATGAGATTTCTTTTGCTCCGGCATAAAGATCCTTTAAACTAATTTCTAATTTTTGTGGCTCGGATAATACAATCCCGTAATCAGATGCAATTAAAAATAAAGCCCCCTGATCAGTCAAATATCCAGCACCAATTTTTTCCTTTTTCTGTTTTATTTGGTCTTCAAGATCTTCTTTAGTTAATTCCGGTTTTTGTTCTAGAAATTTATTTATAAGAACCTCAAATTCTGACAATTCAATTTTGTTAAACTTGTTCTATTAATAAAAATTTCATTCATTTGATAATATGATTTTTTAATAAAATGATCGCTTTATCAGAATCTTCTTGAATATTCAAAAAATGAAATTATTATTACAGGAAATTTCTACATGTTTTTTCTTAATTAGTTATATTCTTCCAATTCTTTTCGCATATTTCTCACTAACTAAATTAATAGGAAGATCGCAGTTTTACTATGTCATGTATTGAAGTAAATCATCTTTCTAAATTATATGGTTCAGTTCGTGCAGTAGATGATCTAATATTATCAGTAAAATCCGGTCAAGTTTTTGGATTTTTAGGACCTAATGGTGCTGGTAAATCTACTACCATCAAACTTCTCACTACTCTTATTCCACCATCAAGTGGTTCATTATCGATTTTGGGGGTTAATGCAGTATCAAACCCACTTCAAATTCGTCATAAAATTGGTGTAGTCTTACAACAACCCAGCTATGAGCCTACATTATCTGTCGAAAAATCTCTTGAAAAATATGGAATGATGTGGAATGTCCCAAAAATTGAGCGTAATAAAAGAATGGAACAATTATTGAAAGATTTTGATCTAGTTGAAATTCGTAAAAGAAGAAATGAAGACCTATCAATTGGTCAAAGAAGACGAGTTCAGGTTGCACGAGAATTTATGCATGATATGGAATTATTATTTTTAGATGAGCCGACTGTAGGATTAGATCCTAGTGCTAGAAGAAAATTACTAGATTATTTAAAAAATAAAGTAAAAACAGGCTTAACAATTTTTTACACCACCCATATTCTTTCTGAGGCAGAATACCTCTGTGATCAAATTGCTATTATTGATAAAGGTAAAATTGTAACCGTTGATTCCCCTGATGCTCTAAAAAATAGATTCGGAAAAGAGAAAACCATTAAAATCCATTTGTTAGAAAAGCAATCTGAAATTACTTCACTTTTATCTGGAATATCTGATTGCAAAATTGATTTTAAAACTGGAACTAATATTATTATTCATTCAGAGCAATCTGAATTAGTTTTATTACAAGTTTTAAAAATACTTAATGATAATAAAATTGAGATAGAGGATTTATCTGCAGTACCGACAAATCTTGAAGAGATATTCTTAAACATGGTGAGAGAAAATGCATCCAATAATTAGATTAGTAAATAGAAATCTTACAATTTCTCTCAATCCTGGATTTTTAATTTGGCAAATAATTTTTCCTTTAATTTACATTTTTGTTGCAGGATTTGCTTATGCGCCTTTAATCAATGCAGTACCATTTGGAAATAAAGATCTTGATTATCCTGCATTTTTAGCTTCTGGTATGATTGGATTTAATATTATGAATAGTACTCTAATTTCTGGAATTATAATTTGGAATGATAGAAAACATGGAATGTTTGAACAAATTATGTCTGGGCCATTTACTAGAAGTCATTATATTCTAAGTAATATTTGCACAATAGGAATTATTGGTCTAGTTAGTGCAACACTAATAGCAGTAGTAGGATACCCAGTATTTTTTGAATCTGTGGAATTTTCTCTAGTAACGATACCCATAATTGTTTTTGGAGCTATCACAGGTTCAGTACTTTTTGGTTCATTAGCCTCAATAATTTCCACTAGATTACGCTCAAGTGAAGGATTTAATGTAATAATTAATACCGTTTTTCTTTTTTTTGCTTTTGTTAGTACAGCATTTTATCCAGCAGGAGGTGCACCAGAACCATTACGAACGGCATTTTATCTAAATCCGTTAACATATCTTGTTGACGTAATAAGGGCTGGAATTTTTGGAACAATTACTGAATTTGTAAT
>JABDOO010000019.1 GCA_013043295.1 Candidatus Nitrosopumilus sp. | reverse complement strand
CCTTCGTTTTCTATTGCCTGCATTGAATTTACAATCAGATTAATCAAAACTACTTTAATTGCTTCAAAATCACACTCTATTTCAGAATTTTCAGATGAGACTAATATTTTGATTTTATCTGTAGATGGTAAATCTGCAATTACCGAATCAAATATTTTTTCAACAGAAAATTTTTCAAATTCTAATGGTTTTCCTTTGATAAAGTCAAGAACATTGTCAATTTGGTGCGTAATTCTATACATTGCATCATTAACCCTCTCAAATTTTTCAAGTTCTTTATCAGACAAATTTTTATTTTTTGTCTTAATTACATCCAAAGTAACTTTGATCACAGTTAATGGATTTTTAATATCATGTGCCAGTCTAGAAGCTAATTCCCCAATTGATGATAGTTTTTCTTGCATTATTATTTTTGATTTGTAGGTTTCAAGATCTTTTGACATTTTGTTTAGTGCAATTGCAATATTATTTACATCTGAATTTTTTGAGTTTGTAGATATTTCTTTAAATTCCCCATTTGCAATATTTTTTGTCGATAAAATTAGTCTGTTAATTGGAATAGAGACAAATTTTGATGATAAAATGATTATGCCTATTGCACTACTAATTGCTAAACCTGAAGAAACCAAAAATACATTTCCCATTTTCTCTTCTATAATTATAACTTGGTTTTGAATACTTTCCATTCCCTCTATTTCCATTTTGGAATTTTCTTCTATTGATTTATGAAAAGTATTTTCAATATTTTCTAATAATGGGAATATTTCGGACCTAGAAATCTCTCCCTTTTCATATTTCTGTAATTGGGCATCATTATTTTTTATTATCTGTTGTACATCAAGAACAAAGGTATGCATTTTAGTTTGCATAGATGGCGATGCCAAAACTTGTCCTTTAGAATTTTTTGCACTGGCCAAATTATCATAATTTAGAAGAGCAGAATTTATGGTATCTAAATTTTTTTTATACTTCTCTTGATGTTCCAAGTATTTTTCATCTTCAGGATCTAATTGAATCATTTGTACATTTTGCATGTGAATAATTTGAAAATTCAATTCAATTTCATCTAGAATAGAAATTGCAGGAATGCTCATTGATTTATGATATTCTGATACATTCTTAATTTCCTGCGCGTATTCCCATTGAATATAACTGGCTATTCCAAAAATTACAAAAATTGTTACAAAGCCATAAATCAAAACTGTTGTTGTTTTCAATTTCTATTCCTATATTTTGGAATCTAATAAACAAATGTGTGAAATTGTGTTAAAATGTGCGAGGATTACTGTATCTTTTTTGATAATTTTTTGGCTTTAGAAAATACTGCTGACCACTGAGTCCAAGTTAGTCTACCTGTCTGTGTATTTTGTTTTGATGGATGGTATGATGTGATTATATTAAACTCATCATAGCAAAATAATTTGTTGTGTCCAAACTTTTCTATCTTTACTTCATACAATCTACATACTGCATCATATGCAATTTTTCCAAGACATAATATTGTTGTAACATTATTTAGAATCTCTTTTTCTTGTTGTAAATATTCAAAGCATGTATCTCTTTCTTGTTTAGTTGGTTTGTTTTGAGGTGGTGCACATCTAACTGCTGCAGTTATGTATGCATTGTGTAGAACTAATCCATCATTAAGTGATTGACTTGTAGGAATAGATGCAAATCCATGTTTGTGCATTACTTTGGCTACCCAGTCCCCAGATGAATCACCTGTAAACATTCGTCCTGTCCTGTTACCACCATGAGCAGCTGGTGCTAACCCAACAATTAGTAATTTAGCCTTGACATCTCCAAATCCTGAGAGTGGTTTGCCATAGTATTTCTCGTCTTTGAATCGCCTTACCTTATTTGTTGCAACATCTTGAATGTACTGTGTTAGTCTTGGACACTTTTTGCAACTTGCAATTTTTTTATTTAATGATACTATTGATTTCAAATTAATTATTCCTGTGAGAATTTATCAGTAAAAACTACTTTTTCTAATGGAAGCTGACCCCCACGAGGCATTGGAGGTTTTGCTTGTTTTCCTATTGCAATTAGCATTGAAATAATATGATCTTTAGGTAAATTGATAATCTCTGCAACCTTGTTTGGATCAAAACCTATCATTGGATTTGAATCATAACCCATTGATTTTGCTGTAAGCATTATAGTTTGAGCAGCAATCCCACAAGATCTCATTGCTTCATCTCTTTGTAATTCCTCATTATCTGCATAGAACGGCCCCATGGACGATACTAGAAAATCTTGAGTATCTTTAGGCACATTAATCCAATATTGTGCAGGATCTTTTTTCCATGATTTTAAATCTGCACAAACTACCAATAGAATTGATGCATCAGTTACTTGGGCTTGATCCCATGATGCTGCACGAATTTGTTTTCTAAGAATTTTATCCTTTACTATGACAAATCTCCAGTTTTGCATGTTAAATGAAGTAGGAGATAAAACAGCCAGCGATAGAATTTTTTTTAATTCATTATCAGTAAGTTTATGGTTGGGTTCAAAATGTTTTACAGAACGTCTTTGTTCAATTGCATCAAATGTATCCATGAATAATATCAAATACTTTTGTATTTATCATTTGAATTTATCTAATGAACTCTTTTCTATAAAACATGATTCTAGGTTTCCTTGACTATTTTCATAGTGCATCACAATTCCATGTTCTAGTTTAGTTGTTCCAATGTATTTCATAATTGTGACTTGTAATTTTTCTACTTAACAAAATGCGTGTTCAAAAACTACAACTGCTCCAGGTGTTAAGATAAAAATCAAATAAATTTTAGCCCATTTGGATAATTCTCTACAAACTCATTTTCTTCTTGTGGAATCATGGAACTAATTTAAAAAATTTAATACAAGAAATTGCTTTACACATATTTTATTCACAGGATATTTTGTGCCTGATAACTGTAAAATTTGCTAAAAATTGTCTCATTTGTAATAAAGGATTCGTCACAATGTTACGTCATAATGTTCCGATATCCTTTATATTCAATATTTGGAAAACATCATAATGAAAAGTACACAACTTCTAAGCGTTGTTTTTTCACTGATTATGTTTACTGGCGTTACTGCCGGAAACACAGCATTTGCTGATTCAGATGAACTAGATGATATTCTAGAAAACTTTTGTGAAATGACAGAAACTGAAAGAAGCGATATTGTATCAAAATATGAACTAGATGAGTATGCAGAAAAACTTGCAATCATTTGTGATATTGAGGATGACATTGATCGCGAAAATTCATTAGATGATGTTATTGATGCAATTGAACTAGAACGATTCGATGAAATAGATGACGAATCTGTTGATGTTATCGAAGATTTTGAAGACTGTGTTGAAGCTGGATATCCTATCATGGAATCATTTCCAGAACAATGCATGACTGATGATGGTCAAGTCTTTACAAATACTGACGATGATGATTCAGATGATGACGATGATAAAGTTCTTGTTTGTCATAAAGGCAAAAATACACTATCCATATCTCATGATGCATTACGTGCACATTTAGCACATGGTGATTATAAAGGAAAATGTGGTAGTGATACAAGACCTGATTATAATCTTGATGACAGACTAGCACATTTCTGTGACATGTCTGCTGAAGAGAAGCGTCAATTCTTTGAAGACCATCCTAGACTAGCACAATTTTCAGAAAGATTACTAAAATATTGTGAACTTTCTGACTATTCAAGGGATAGTAAACTCAAAGACTTTATCAGAAATCACATCACAGATGAAGACAGACATAAAGTCAGAGATCATGTTAAGGATCATGTAAAGGATTATGTCAAAGATAAACTTGGTGACAAAGACATTGATGCAGAATTTAGAAAGAAACTAGCTCAATGGTGTGAAATGTCTGCAGATGAAAAAAGTACAACTGCTGCACAATATGATAAAACAGAAGATCAAATTGCAAAAGCAGATAGATATTGTACTCTAAACGAAACAGACAGAGCCGAATTTATCGCTGAACATAGAGATGAATTCAGAGCACACATGAAAACCATGATGAAAGACAAAGTAATGGATAAGATGCATGATAAAATGGCAGACCATATGGACTATGATAGACTATGTAAATTGACAGAGTCTGATCGTGCACTAGAAATCACAGATGTTGCCAAACTCGATAGACTCTCAAAATGGTGTCAAATGACTCCTGAAGAGAGAGAAGAGTACAAAAAAGAACATCATGATACCATGAAAGATAAAGTCAAAGATCATATGAAAGATAGATTCTCTCACATGGAATTTGATAGATTTTGTAAAATGACTGATGCTGAATTATCCGTAGCAACCTTTGATGCAGAATTTGTAGATAGGGCCTCCAAATGGTGTGAAATGACACCAGATGAAAGAAAAGGCTATGCAAAAGACCACATGAAAGACAAAGTTATGGATAAAAAGCAAGACATGAAAATGAAACTTTCTGACAAATCTGATCGACTAAAAGCAATGATCATGAACAAGCATGACATTTCTGATGAGAGGCGTGACGAGATTAAACAGAAATTCATTGAGAAACATGGTGATTTGACTGACGAGAAAAAGTCAGAACTTAAGATGAAGTTCAAAGATCACATGAAAAATATCAAACACAAAATCTCTGATGAGCGAAAATCTGCAATTCATGATAGACTAGCTGAGATGAAAGCCTTCAAGGCAGAACTCCGCGAAAAGTCATCTGACTTAACAGACGAAGAAAAGCAAGAACTTAGAGCCGAATTCATTGAAAAGGCAAAAGACATGCAACTTGCATGGATTTCTCCACGTGTTCAAATAACTGCTGGCATTGATGCCACAGAAGTTGAATGTCGTGAAGGATTTAGCCTTGTAATGAAAGCATCAAACGGTGTTCCAATGTGTCTCAAAGCAGATACTGCACTTAAGATGATAGATAGAGGATTTGTAATTCCTGCTAGCTAACTTTTTTTTCTTTTTTTATTTTTTAGATATTTTGTAAGAGCATATTTTTTATTCCAATATTTCTAAAATTACATTAATCCTTCCTGAATCAAATATTGAATACCTGAAACAAATAATTCGTCATTTATTTCTCCTTCTGCCCACCAGCCTGCATTTGTCTTTATCCAGGCTGGAATTTCAGTTACATAACTAGAAGTTTTCACTGTTTGTGTAATGTTAAGAATGTCGTGATCTATCAAATATTTTATGCCTGTTACAAATGTGGTATCATCGATTTGATCTTCAGACCACCACAATGCATTATTTCTAACCCATTGTGGAATTTGTAAATTTGATTCTTGGAAATAATCTGAATTTGTTTGGGATTGGACTTCAGAAAAAAATCCATTTGGATACATGTCTATGACCTTGTCTACATCATAGGGTGTTATCCGTCCTTTGTATGGTACTTGTTGATAAATGGCATTCATCAATGATGTTTCAGATTTATCATGTTGCAATCCTAATGCGTGGCCAAATTCATGTTTGAATATTGAACCCAACTCGTCAGTAGTAGCCAAATCTATTGAACTTCTACATGTTCCATAATAGATATACGAAGAATCTCTATGTGTTTCACATTTGTATGGCGTATAGTAGTACAAGTTTATCAAATTTGTATCTGGAAAGTATTGTCCTAACACACGTTCACTATTATCTGCTGTAGGCTCTGAAAGAAATTGCACATTGACACTACAGTTAGATGGTGAAACTACATTTTGTATGTCAAAATCCCATTTCCAGTTCTCAGACCTAGGGAATGTAGATTGTTCTTTAATCATATTTACCCATTCAGTGATGCCTGCTCTGATTTCTTTGGCATACATTTTCTTTTTAATATCTGACACTGAATCGTCATCTGGAAATTCTTGAATACAAATCAATGGTGGAGAATAATTTTCTGGAGGTTCAGCATAAACAATTGATGGAACAATCAGAAAAAATGCTAATGGAATAATTACGGATTTCATTCCGACCCTTTTTCCAATTTTATTTTTCTAATTACATCTGCAACTAACTCTTCATCTTTTATGACTAATTTTTGGAGTTTTACTCTGTATTCCTCATCTCCCCATTTATTCAAAGTGAACATTTCTTTGACTAGTTTTACAATTTCAGATTTGTTTCTCTGATGGTCACGTTTTGCTATTTCTGAGCCTTCCATCCATTATATTACAAAATAATGAAATTAAGCATTATGCCTCTTTGCTAGTATGAATGAGATATGCTTGTTATACAATCCATAATCATGGAAAATCTAACCTTAAACATATAGAATTTATTTTTCATCTAAGACATATGGTTTGATATGTTACCGCTCAAAGCAATCTGAATGTCTTCTTCGTTTAAAACGTCTACTCCATTAATAGCAAACTTGCAGTCTTTTTTTAGAATTTTTTCGAACATCCATTTAGATATTGAATTTACATCTATCTCTGAACCCAATATTTTTTTTGAAATAAAAAGAATGTAATTGTTATCTTTATACTCTGATTTTTCAATAACGTTTTCGTTAAAAAATTGTTTTTTCCCATGTAGAAAAGTAACTCCTTCCATAATTACAACACTGCTGTTAACTGCACGGACATTTTTTAAATTATCATTGTAGAGCATTAGCGTTGATTGAATTTTTTCTCCTAATCCAAAAACATCTATTTCAAATTCGTTGCTATCTCCTTTAAAAGAAATTGTTACGGGAATTGCCAAATCTTCATATTCAAAATTCTCTGATTTTTCCCCCACTTTTTTTAAGAATTTATGTGTGCTTAGTTTTAGTTCCAACATCAACTCTTGCATTGTATCACGATATTCTTTTTCAGTATCTTTTGTCATCTAATCTCATCTTTTAATGAATAATTTTCCTGAATTGCTATAAAAATCGTGGAAATCACTCTCATAATTGGTTTCCAAATTGGTTAAAAATTGAAAATTTCTTTAAACTTGGAGTAAATCAGGATCTTCATATTTTTCCCAAGTGTTCATCTTTAACCAACAACTATTACAAACAGTTGGTTTATCTTTCATCTCTTCACTTGATATGGGGTGGTTTGCCATACAAATCTTACATGTAAAATATTCTGTAATTAATTCTGACATGAAAAAAGTTTGAAATTATTACCTAAAAACATCACTACACATTGTGAACTACACTCCAAATGATTTGGAGTTTTTTTCACATTTCGGACAATTCATTCCTCGAGTTTCAAGACCACACTTTTTACAATACGTGTCAATTCCTGCAACCTCACGTGGACTAGTTTTTGATATTTTTATAATCAAAATTATCACCAGCAAAACACCAATTGCAACCCCAATGTACGCTAGTACCATACATTCTATGCCGTTTCATATGATAAAAGTCTCTTTCATACAGTCAAAACATACTCATTTGCTAAAATTTTCTTAATATCTTCTAAATACTGTCTTTTTGTACTTCCCACAAATCGCCAGCGTGCTTCCATTTCATCTTCTAACATTTCATAAACTAGTTCAATCTCCTCACCTGAATCAATCTCTCGTTTTGCAACAATCATTAATTCTTGAAGGCGAAGTTTTTTTCTCCATGTATGTGCGCAATCTGACATTTTATTTTTAAATTAATTCATAATCTAAAAGTATCACTATACATTGAAACTTTAGATAAACTCAAACTAAGAAATCTTTTCCAGGGACTAATTTGTTTCTTTGTGGAATGTCGTAAATTTCCAGTTTTTCTAAATATTCCAATTGTTCTGCAACTAATTTTGATTCACCAATTGAAATTAATATTCTATCATTATGTCTTATTTCATATAGATTGATTTCTGATACAGATTTCCCGTTTACTAAAAACACCATGGAATTTTCAGAATCAGAGCAGTATTTGGTTGCATCTACAGTATAATTAAAAATAATACATTCTGCTGTAATCTCTAATCCAATTGATGAAAAAAGCATATCCAGCGGAACATCAGTTGCATGTTTGTGTATCAAATATGGATTATCATTTTCAAAATGAATGTATTTGCTTTGAATCTGAAATCGTGGATGTGAAAAATCAACTTTGTCTCCATCTACAAATACTGCCAATGCAGCATGTGCATGCTCACTTCCAAACTGTCCTACTCCATAGTGCTTTGCCATTTTCTCTTCTAGAGTCTTGAAGCTTGTATTATCCAAAATTTGTGAGTCAATTTCTGCTTGATTTACAAAATAATACGTAAAAACTCCTGCAGCAACTAGTACAAAGGCTATTCCAAAAATGGCAAGTGATCTACCTTTGGATTTTGATTCTATTTCAGATTCTATTCTCGAACCAAAATATGCTGTATTGCTCTCATCCATTCTTCCTGGAAGACTAAAATCAGAATCTTCTTTTGGTAAAACCTTCTCAGTCAAGTAACATACTTTGGCATTTGATTGTATAAATTTCCATGTCTGTTAATTTATCTATATTCTCCACCACAATCTCCAATGATATCAAACAAATCATCTGACTTTGATGTAATTTTATTAATAGATGACAAATCAAAGTCATCTAATTTTACATCAAATGCTTTAGCATTGTCTTCTCTGTGATTTACTAAACCTAGTCTTGCACCAATTATTACTCCTGCAACTTGGGGTTTGTTCAACACAAAAGATGTTGCAACATTTGCTATACTGCATTTGTGTTTTGTTGCAATCTCATTTAAGACTAAGAGTAACTCTTGGAATAACTGCCATCCGCCCCACGCATCAATCATATTTTTGTATTTTTGTAGGCTTGATGTGGTCAAATCAGATCTGCTTGGTTCATCAACTCCTAGATATTTTTCTGAAAAGAAACCTCCAAGTAGAGTTCCATACGCTAGAATCTTAATTCCATGTTTTGCAAAAAATGGAGTCATTATTTTATTAGGTCTCTGATCTAAAATTGAATATTGAACTTGATTTGATACTATACTGTGTCCCTTTTCTTTGATAACTTTGACTCGTTCTGTATCAAAGTTTGTAAGGCCAATATGCTTGATTTTATTTTCATTTTGTAGCTTTGATAGAACATCTAGTGCATCAAGATATCTTGAATCATTGTAATCCCACCAATGAAACTGGAGTAAATCAATACACTCTGTATTCGTTTTTTCTAATGACTGTTCAATATAGTATGTCACAATACTATTGCTCATTGGACCAGGATTTGGTACAAATTTGGTTAATGCCTGAAATTCTGTATTACCAACTGTTCTTCTAAATTTCCCTATTAGTGATTCTGCAGGTCCATAAATGTCTGCCAAATCCCATGTGGTAAATCCTGCATCTTGATATTTTTGCATATCTGATATTGCAGAATCAATTTCTATCTGACCGTGACCTCCAGCTACTTGCCACATCCCATTAAGAATCCTACAAATCTCTAGGTTTTCGGCAAGAATAGTTTTCTCTATTGGCATAATACTTTGTAATTTTCTTTCAAAAAATAGTTTACTTGGATAATATTGAAGAAAAACTCTACAATAAAATGGAATACTCTTTTGGATCTGATAAAAAGTGCTGAACTATTTGCCAAGAACAAGCATGCAGGATCTTTCAGATCTGATGGCATCACTCCTTACTCTAAACATCTAGAGGATGTAGTAAATAGATTGAAAAGTTTGGGTGTCATAGATCCAATCATTCTCTGTGCTGGATGGCTTCATGATACAATTGAGAATACTGACACAACTTTTGATGATTTGTATGAGCAGTTTGAAAGTGAAATTGCAGTACTTGTATCATACTTAACCAAAGACATGTCTCTGTCTAGGAAAAAAAGAGAGCAGGCATATACCATTCAACTCAAAGGATCATCATTCAGTGCAAAACTAATCAAACTATGCGATATTTCTGCCAATCTAAGTGATCTGAAAAACTATGATGCATCAAAATCAAAAAAACTTCGGATAGTAAGACAAAAACGACACTATCTAAATCTGATCAAAAATGATCTACTGGATAATACTCACTATCCTAACACACAATCATTAATTGATAGTACAAATACAATTTTCAAAAATTATGGTCAGAGGCCAGTATCCATTAAATGAAAAAATCTAGCCTCAAAACCTTTCAATAATTTTAAATCTATTAATTTTTTAGAAAAATAGTGTCTCAAAATAATAATTCTAAAAATTTTGATGTGTTGGATCAAGTAAATAACAAATATTTCTTAGAATTAGAGCATTCAGTACCACATATACAACAAACACTATTTGATTTACAAAATGAATTTTACAAGACATGGAAAAATGCTGTAACTGCAAATACCTCTATGTACAAAGAATTCATGAACACTTGCGGATATAACTATACTTTCCCAAAATCAGCAAAAGATATTCTGCAAAATATGAGTGAAGAGGGACTCAAATTTCGTTCAATATGTAATAAACTCACAATCTCAAATATTGAAACTTTAAAAAATTCAGCAAAGACATGGAATGATAATGCAGAATCTTTTGTGGATTTAAATCGAAAAATAATGCATTATTGGCTAGAAGCATTTTCTCCAAAAAGAAAATAATCTAACCATTACACCAATTATTTCCAGTCACCACAGAAATATCTAAATCACAATCTATTGAGAACTAATTATCTTGGAACTACCGCGTGGAATGAAAGACTTCGAAGGAGAAGAAAATGCAAAGATAGAACACATTAGGAATCATTTCAAGAAAATATCAAATTTATACGGATTTTCATTCATGGATCCATCTCCCATTGAATTATTATCAACACTAGAGACTAAATCAGGTCCAGGAATTCGTGATGAGATTTATTATTTTAAAGATAAAGGAGATAGAGAAGTTGCATTACGTTTTGATTTTACAATGGGACTAACTAGATTTGCCGCATCTCAAAAATCAATGAAACTTCCTGCAAAAATCTCTGCATTTGGAGGAGTATTCCGATATGATGAACCTCAAAAAGGAAGATATCGATATTTTCACCAATGGGATATTGAAATTTATGGTAAAGCAAGCCTAGAATCAGAATCTGAAATTATTGAAATCACTTCTAGATTATTTGATTCATTACTACTCAAAGATATTACCATTGACATTAATCACAGAAATCTTGTAGAGTCTTATATAAATAAAATATTTGATTCAAAAGATTCAGATCTAGTTGCAGATATTTTACGAGCAGTTGATAAAATTGCAAAAAAACCAAAAGAAAAAATCCTATCTGAATTTCAAGAAAAGGGATACGAAACTGAAAAGCTAGAAAAAATTCTAGAATTCTCACAGATCAAGGGTTCTATTGATGAAGTGGAAAAATCATTTGATACTACGCAATTAGAATCATGGAATGAACTAAAAGAACTAATTGATTCACTAGAGAACCGAGGTGTTTCAAATGTAAGAATTAATTTTGGTATTGTACGCGGTTTGGATTACTATTCAGGAATTGTTTTTGAAGTTTTTGACAAAAATTCAACCTTAGGTGCATTAGCTGGTGGAGGAAGATACGATACTCTAACAAAAGCATTCAATAGAGAAGATATTGGTGCAACAGGAGTTGCAGGTGGAGTTGAGCGAATAATTTTAACAATGCAGGAACAAAAAATAATTCCAGAAAATTCACAAAAAAGAATTGCAGTATTATACATTAATGATGAAATGCAAAAAGTCGCTCATTCTATTACATCATTATTAAGACTAAACAACATTCCTACTGATATTGATTTAGCAGGACGTAACATGAAAAAACAAATGGATATAGCAAAAAATGCAAACTTTGCAATTATAGTTGGTCCACAAGAGCTAGAAAATGGTAATGTGACTCTCAAAGATATGATAAATGGAACTGAAGGAACTATTTCATTAGAAAAACTAACTGAAGATCCAAAATCTGTTCTTAATTTAGAAAAGCCCTAGTAAGCATCATTATTTCAGGACCAGTAGTCAAAGATCCTACAACCATACAGTGATTATTCACCAATATGCCCGAAGAGACATAGGGAATCCCATTGTTGATGGAGCTCTGCTCAATTTTCACGCCTAGAAGATTTGCTATGGTTTTCATATCTTCCTGGTCTGCCTCTGGATGAATTGCCGCACCAGAATTATTTGCCACAAGAACAACGCCTGTCTGATTAAATCCTGAGATCTTTTTCTGAATTACTTCAACTCCCATAACATCGGAGATTACCTGACAGTCTTGTTTTGATAGCCATGGAGATACAACTGCTCCTTTATCATTTACACAGATTACATTTCCAAGTGCATTGAATTTAGTATCCAAAACTCCAACTTCTAAATCCGTTTCAGATTTGAGATACTCGTATTCATTTTGATAAGCAGTATTTGGTAACAATATTCCTTTGTTGTTCATTACAGATAATGCTCCAATTAATCTTGTATTTGCAATTGCAGTATGATGAATTTCTATATCTAGAATTTTTGCTAGTCTGTCAGCTTTGGTTTGAGCAAACCCCATTGGAACTAATCCAATACTATCATTTACTGTAATGTACACTCCAAGATTTGGTCCTTTGTACACATCATATTTGATAATATCCATATCGGGAGAATTGATTGTTGATCGTTATGAACGTAAGGAAATTGTCCCTTCCTAATTGATCGAATATTTACTAGAATGTTCGTTACACGGCTATCTAGCTTTAAATAATAACTCTTAGAAAATTGTACTATGCCAATAGCAGAAAATTTTCCTGAAGGCCTAAAGCCACTAGGAAAAATTAGCCTCGATGATGGAAATTTCCATATCATGTGGGGTCCAGGTAAAACCACGAACGCTGATGGTTCACAAGTTGAAACGTTAGCAGATGCAGATGTTGTTGCAGCTTATGCAGCAAGAGGCGAAGAACAAGTTCCTCTTGGTGTAAGCGGTACAATGGTTGCAGTTGACTGGGATTCTTGTGTTGCAGATGGTGCTTGCATTGAGGCTTGTCCTGTACAAGTTTTTCAATGGTACAGAACCGAAAAAGATATTCCAGCAAAAGATGTTGTTGGTC
>JABDOO010000010.1 GCA_013043295.1 Candidatus Nitrosopumilus sp. | reverse complement strand
CATCTGTGTAGTTCAACAAATGCTATTGCTTCTTCTCCACCTTCATTTTCAACTTCAGCGTAGAACTCTACTTCTTCCATACTGATTTGAAATGTTCTAGTTTGAGGATCTTCATTAGTAGGAATTGTTTGTGAAGATTGAGAACTCATCATTCCTTGGTTCATCATTTCAGAACCCATCATGTGATTTCCCATCATCATATTTCCATCCATCATCATACCTCCCATCATGTTGCTTCCCATCATCATGTTCATCATATCTTGATTTGTCATCATATAATCCATCATTCCCTGATGATTCATCATTTGATTCATCATTTGTTGTTGCATCTGAGGATCATTCATCATGGTGTCCATCATTGGCCCCATCATCTGATTCATGTGTTGAGAATTAGACATCATCATATCATGCATTTGTTGCATTGATTGTGGATCATTCATCATAGTATTCATCCACTGGTTCATTTGTTGGGGGTCATTCATCATTTGTTGCATTGATTGTGGATCATTCATCATTGGCATTGTAGGAGTTGTTGATTGCAAAGCAGCATAACCTATACCTAAACCTGCAAAAAATACTCCAACTGCGACTCCAATTAAAATTCCCTGACTAACCAACAGAATGATTTAGGATTTTTGATATATTAGTATACTGTGAACAATCAAAAATGATTCTAAAAACTTGAAATGAGTTATGATTTTAGAATAACCACTCATAATTAACAAAGCAAGTATGCATCAAACCATGATTCATGAAATTGTTAACACGAAAGAAATGCTTCCTGATATTAAGTTAACAGGGTTTAGAGAGCTTTAAGTTTTTCTTCTGCAGTTTTAAGTCCTGCTTGAGCATCAACACTGAATCCCATCATTGTTAGTGTAGCTGAAATTGCAGAAATAGTTCTCATTACATGATATGGACTTACTTCTCCCATGCATCCAACTCTGAATACTTTACCTTTGAGATTACCAAATCCGCCGGCAACTAAAACTTTGAACTTATCAGCTAAAGTACTTCTGAAAGTTTTGTCTTCAAGACCATCCAAGTAGTTTAATGCAACAATTGAGATTGAACGATCTTCATCTTTAGCAAATGGAGAAAGACCCATTGCACTTAACCCAGAGTATAATGCATCTGAACAAACTTTATGACGGTTAAAGACATTTTGTAATCCTTCTTCTAACATTATAGATAATGCTTCTCTATATGCATAAAGTAATGGAAGTGCAGGTGTGAAAGGAGTATGTTTTTCTTCATCGTAATATTTGAAGTATCTTGCTAAATTGAAATACATTGTTGCTGGGGGATTTTCAATCATGTATTTTTTTGCTTTTGCACTAACAGAAATTGGTGAAATTCCTGGAGGAGCTGCAATTGCTTTTTGTGCACCAGTCATACATACATCAATATTCCATTTATCAACTGGTAGTGGAGCACCACCAAGTAGTGAAACTGAATCTACTACGTAGAATGCATCATTTCTAGATGTTAAATCAGATACCTTATCAAGATAATTAACCATTGTTCCTGTAGAAGTTTCATTATGAACAACATAGAATGCTTTAACATCTTTATTGTTATCAAATGCCTCTTTTACTTGATCAAACGTTGCGTTTTCTCCTGGTGGAGTTTGAAGTTTTACTACGTTAGCTCCTTGGCCTTCAATTAATTGTGATAATCTATTACTAAACTCACCATTTACAGGCATAATGATTTTGTCACCTTTCTTAACTAAGTTTACAACACCTGCTTCCACTGCACCAGTTCCAGATGCAGATAATGCTACAATGTCATTTTGTGTTTCAAATACTTGCTGAGTTTTATCAACAACATCTGTGTATAATTCTACAAAATCATCACTTCTATGATTAATCATTGGTGCCAACATTGCTCTCATTACTCTATTTGGTACATTTGTTGGACCAGGAAGCATTGAGAGATATTCCATAAGTTATCTAAGGCTACTTATTTTGGGGTTTATTTATAATTAGAGATTTTTCAAATGTTCTGCGGCATTAATTTTCTCCAAAAAATTTCTTGTTCCATCAGGTACCAAATTATTCCATTTTTGATCGCGAACTATCAGATCGCGAATATTAGTTCCAGATAGAGATTTTCGGTTTAGGAAAGGAATTTGCAGAACTTGGATATTTCTTTTAGAGTACAAATGTTTTGTCAAGTCATCATTTGAAAAAATTATATCAAATTTTGGAACAATTGTATCTATGTTTTCAATCCATTTAATATGATTATCAAAGTCAGGAATAAAATAAATTGATATTTTTTCTTTTATGGCATCATCAATAGATGATAGAATCATTTCTTTTCGTTGTTCTGCTGTAAAGGGATTATCTTTGTCTACTGGTTTGTTGGAACTTCCTAAACCTACCCATAATTTATCAACTTTAGATGATGCAAATTGTAATGCTTCAAGATGACCCAAGTGGAATGGTTGAAATCTTCCTATTAAGAGACCATTCATACAAAGTATAGAGAATTTCTTTTTAAAAAACTATCATAAAGAACAAAAATCAGAAAATGATTATGGATTATCTAAAAATAAATGGAGCTCATGGAGAAGGAGGCGGGCAAATAGTTCGTTCAGCAATCACACTTTCATGTATTACAAAAAAACCAATTCATTTAGAAAACATTAGAAAAAATAGAAAAGTTCCGGGTTTAAGACCACAACACATTACTGCAATTACCATTCTCCAAAAAATTGCAAATGCAAGAGTTTTTGGTGCAGAAATAGGTTCAACAGAATTAAAATTTATTCCAGGTAAGATTGAAAGTTTGAATGTAGTTGAGGATGTTGGTACTGCTGGAAGTATTCCATTAATTTTACAAGTTTTAATTCCAGTATCATCTATTTCACAAAAACAGCTCAATCTAACAATTAAGGGTGGAACCGATGTACTTTGGAGTCCAACAATTGATTATACTCAATATGTTCTAAAAGAAGCATACTCTAGAATGGGAATTGAATTTACACTTGAAGTAGATAGACGAGGGTATTATCCCAAAGGAAATGGTAAAGTAAAATTACAAATTTGTAAATCTAATTTAAAATCAATATCATTTTCTAAAAGAAAAACAAAAAATGTAAAATTGATCTGTTCATTTTCAAAGTTATCAAAAGAAAAAATAAAGAATGAAATTAATAGAATTGTAAAAAAAATAACTGAACAAAATTTTATTGTTGATACGATAATTAAAGATGAAGAGGCCTTAGATTCAGGTGCAACTTTATTGATTTACACTATTGACGATGGTTCTATTATCGGTATTGATGCATTGTATAATAATAAAATACAAAGTTTTGATTTAGATATTGAAAATTTTATTCAAAGTTTCTCAATTGATGATAATTTAGCAGACATGCTAATAGTCCCTGCTAGTTTAAGTTTAGGAAAAACAATCTTGCCAGTAAAAGAAATTACTAAACATTTAGAGACAAATTTGTATGTTACATCTAAAATTACAGGCTGCAAGTATGGTATTGGTAAAACAAATTATGGGTTTGAAGTAATAATTGAGGGAATTTCAAACTCCTGCATCTAGTAATGAAGCGAAAAATAAAATCGCCACTGATAAAACTACAGTAATTTCACCAAGTATGATAATTTTTTTTCTTAATTTTTGAATTTCAGATTCTGGCATTTGGTTTGACATTATTTTTTCTTCAACGTCTTTTCGAATTACCCTAACATGAACAGCATATGTAATAATTAATGCAATTACCAGTAATATCTTGATAATTAAGAATGTGCCATAACTAGTTAACAAAAGAAGATCGGGTTTAGCAATTAAAGCATGAGAAGTATACAAGCCAGTTGCCATTAAAATTATCAATGACGGTACAGCAATTTTGTTAAATCGTTTTCCTACTCGAATCATTATTTGCATTCGTTCTTCAACGGAAGTAGTCATTGTTTTTAAAAGAGGAGAAAATACAATTCCAATAAACAAAGAACCGCCAACCCAGATTGAAGCAGATATTAGATGAATCCAAGTGATTATTGCTTGCTCTATTGCAGTCATGGTTTATGATATTTTAAATCAAATATTATGTATTTGGATCTTGACAACCTTTTTTAGTTAAACAAATTTGAAATCAATAAATTGGCACTTCAAAGTAAAATGACAGTTTATGCAGCAATAGCAGGAGTTTTTGCTTTGATGGGAGGAATTGTATTCTATGCAAGTCTAGATAATAAGGAACTAGATCAAATAGAAATTGAATTAACAAGTGTAGAATTAAGAGATGTAAATACTGTAAATAATCAAGCAAAACTTGAGGTTACATTTTTGATAAAAAATCCTAGTGATAAAACATTAACAGTTTCACAAATTGACTTCGAATTGTTTGGAAATGATGAATTATTAGGTTCAGGATTATATTCTACAGCCGATATTGCATTACCTGGAAGGGCTTTGTTTTATTCGGGTGCAGAAATTCCTCTCAAAAATACATTTGTTTTAAACAAGTCTGAAGAAAATGCAAAATTGTATGATGATATAATTAATGAAAGAATATCCAGTTTTACTGCTGAAGGAAAGATCACTACCCAAACCTCATGGAGTGAAACTGACAAAGATTTCAAAACAGGTTATTAATTAAAAAGTGGGCCTAATGAGATTCGAACTCATGATCACCGCCATGTCGAGGCGGTATCCTAACCAGCTAGACTACAGGCCCATTGAAAAATAAATCAAATAATTGACATTATTAACGTTTAACAAAAGAAAGAATTAGGGTTCAGTAGATGACAGAAAATTTTACAGATGAAGAAAAAAGAGGCTTCTATAAGGCAATTTATTCAAGAAGAGATGTTAGGTCTCACTTTACCTCAAGACCAATTGGTGATGAGGTATTATCAAAAATTCTTAATGCTGCACATCATGCTCCATCAGTTGGATTTTCTCAACCATGGAATTTTATTTTAATTAAGGATATAGAAACAAAACAGAAAATTAAACAATCCTTTGAGCAAGAAAAGAATCGTTCATCACAATTAGTAGAAGAACCAAAAAAATCAAAGTATCTTTCATTCAAACTGGAAGGAATTTTAGAATCTCCAATTAATCTATGTGTTACTTATGATCCTACAAAATTTGGACCATTTGTAATCGGTAGATCAAGTATTCCTGAAGCAGGTCTCTATAGTGTTTGTTGTGCAATTCAAAATTTATGGTTATCAGCAAGAACTGAAGGAGTTGGCCTTGGTTGGGTTAGCATTTTATCAAATGATACGTTAAAAGAAACTCTAGATTTGCCTGAACATGTTATTCCTGTAGCATATTTGTGCTTAGGGTATGTAGATGAATTTGCAGAAAAACCAGATCTTGAAACAAAAGGTTGGTTACCAAGACTAGAATTGAAAGATGTTGTATTTTTTGAAAAATGGAATGATAAAGAAAATAAAAATTGGGAAAAAATCCAAAATTTGATTCAAGAAAATCTTGATTACGCTTAAATAATTAAGAATGTTTTTTTTGCTGGGCTTGTAGCGCAGAGTCAATTTGACGCGCAACATGGATAGCGCAGTAGCCTCCTAAGTTACAGGTCGAGGGATCGAAGCCCTCCAAGCCCGTTTATTTTGAATAAAAAATTGGAATTTAAATACAAAGACAGATGGTTGAAAATATGAAAGTTGTTGTAATTTCAGGTAGTCCAAGAAAAAATGCAAATACACAAATCTTAATGAAATATGTTTTTGAATATACTAAATCAAAAAATCAAGATACAAAATTAATCAATCTATCTGATGGTCAAATTGAATACTATCGAGGACCTGATATAGAATACAATGAAACTACGAAATCTGCTGCAAATGATATTATGGATGCAGATGTATGGCTAATAGGTTCACCAATTTACAATTCATTCTTTAGTTCAGCCTTGAAGAATTTGTTTGAATATATCAATTACAAGCAGACTCCGGGAAAAGTTGCAGGTCTAACAATTTTAGCAGCTGGAAATATTGGTTTTGTAGATGTCCAGACATTAATTACACAATTGATGTCATATTTTAGAGTAATAACCAATCCAAAAGCTGTATTTTTAACCACAGAATCTGTGAAAGATAATTCAATTACTGATGAAGATGCAAAAAGTAGACTAAGAGAGATGGTGGATGAGACTTTGGAGATTGCCCTAAAATTACAGAAAAACTAGCCTCAATTTGGCCAAAGATAGAATTAACTTTCCAAATTTATTATGAGAAATAATTTCCATAAATTATCTGAATATTTTCTAAGAAAATATCTAGTTTGAAAATAACTTTGATTGATACTTGATATTTAATCAAGAATTCTTTTGTATGAAAATTTCTAAAAATGCTAAATCTATGATAAAAACTAGGTAATATTTGATTTATTTTATTATTTTAAATTTACATGAAAGAAATGCCTCTATAATTAGAAAAAATATTATTTCTATAAGCTAAACAAATTTTCTATATTTGAAAATAAACTCCAAAACATATTCAAAAATATTAGTTTAAAGATAAATTATAATTTCTAATTCTAAAAAGCGATTAATTTGAGTTTAAAACATTAAAGTCATATATTAACAAAGTAAAAGGATGTTGAACTTGAATAAAGATCCAACAGAATTATGCTCATGTAAATGTCATTTTGGAGGCGCAGTTAGTTGTCCAGGTTGTAAAGAAAATCATGACGAAGTTTGCTGTCATTGTAAAGATTAGAACTATTTTTTCTTAGTTTTTCTTTCAGAAGCTAGCATTTTAAGATTAGCAAGTTCAGTTTTTAATGATTCAATTTGAACTAGTGTTTCTAAATTAGAAATTTCTTGGTTTAATCTTTCAATTTCACTATCTTTTAGTTTAACAGTTTCTTTAACATTGGATAATTCCAAAGTTAATTCATTTTGAATTTGTTTAATTTCTGATAAACTTACTTGTGAACCTGTAGATATTGTTTGAACAGTTTGAGTACTACTCAAGCTTTTTTTTTCACTGTGAGATGGTGCATGATTATGAACGTAATCAGTACTTTTTTGTGATATCCAACAAGTAAATGCCATGAACCATGTAATTGGAACTGCCATCAAAAATACGAAATCCAATATTGGTGACAAATCCCAGAATGCCCAAAGTCCAGTTAGCACGCCTGCAAAGACTCCAGTTACTAATGTAGCTAAATGGTTACCTACATATCCCATAATTATTTGAAAATTTCATTATTTATAACAGTAATGCTAAAAATCACAAAATAATTAATTAAAAAGAAAAAAGAGCCGAGTTTATTCGTCTGCTTCAGAGGTAGTAGTTGCTTTTGGCATGTCCGATTGTAAGATTTGGATTTTTTGCAACAGTTCAGTTCTTAGATCTCTTGCAACTCTTCTTACAGTTGGTCTTGGAACACCAAGTTCATCAACTACTTTGGTGTAAATATCCTGCTTGTCGGTTACCCCTTTGTCAAGATAAGAATTAATCGCTTCTTTAATTATCGTGCTTTGGTTTGTACGATTCAACGAATTCTAAATTTTAATTGTTCTATATAAGACTATAACTTTTGGAATTTAAAATTGTCATATGTAATAAATTTAAATTATTGATATCAAATAAGAAATGAAAATTTTCAAACTCTTCTTCAAAAAGTTTACTAACGAAAAACGTACTTATCGTTATGAATTTTTCAATATTGTTAAAATATCTGTAAGAATTTTCTAAGACAATTTCACAAAAGACTATTAAGATGTCTCTGTAGATTCAATTTATTGAGTACAGTAAAGATTGAAACGAATTTAGGAAACATTTCATTTAAACTTCTTCCTGAATTGGCACCTGAGACTGTAAGGAATTTTGAAAAATTAGCTAAAGATGGATTTTATGATGGAACTCTTTTCCATAGAGTAATCCCAGGATTTATGATTCAGGGTGGAGATCCCAATACTAAAACAGATAACAAAGGTTCATGGGGAATGGGTGGACCAGGGTATAATATCAAGGCTGAATTTAGTTCAAGATCCCATTTGCGAGGTATTGTTTCCATGGCAAGATCACAAGATCCAGATAGTGCAGGCTCACAATTTTTCATAGTTACCTCTGATAGTGCATTTTTAGATAGACAATACACTGTATTTGGTGAAGTAACTGAAGGTATGGATATTGCAGATAAAATTGTTAAATTAGACAGAGATGGCAATGATTGTCCATTAGAAAAAGCACAAATGCTTCATGTTACTGTGGAATAAATGATTTCAAAAAAAATATTATTTGTTATAATTTCATTAGTTCTTGTAATTCCAGT
>JABDOO010000132.1 GCA_013043295.1 Candidatus Nitrosopumilus sp. | reverse complement strand
GTTAACTACACTGGATTTATTTTGTTTTGTATTGAGGAGTAAATATGCCTGAAATCTGGTTAAATTATGGAATTACTGACGTAGTTTTGGATATAAAGGCTGAAAATCTAGAGCAAAAAATTGATTCAGAAGGTAAAGTTTTAGATGATTCTGCGATCAATGAAAAACTCAATACTCTTGATTTATCCAAACCAATGGAACTAGTAGTTCTTCATAATTCTAAATCTATTCTAAAAATTATCTCATCGTTGTTTACATTATGTGAACAAAAATCAAAACCATTTCCAAAAATACTAACTGATAAAAAAATTCTAAATTTAGTTAAATCTGGCTTGCCTGAAGGAAGTTCAATTAATGAATTTGATGATGTTGGTATTTCAAACTCAAATCTTGTATTTATGGGAGAGATGGAGTTTAATGGACTATTTGGATATGAAACCATTTCTACACGTCTAATCAAAAAATTTGGTCAAGAATCAATGCTTGCAGCATACGCAAAAAGGCAAGGAAATCTCCCATCTCCTGGACAATATTCTGAAAGTCTAACTGAAGCAAAAAAGTTTTCAGATAATTTTGAAATTCAGGGAATAGAAATTATTGCAAACTCTGAGGGAATAATAGATTTTTCAATAGGACATCCGTCAGAAACCATCACATCAACAAAAATTCTAGAATCTAATTCAATCAAAGATGTTGGTCAGCATAAAACAATGGTTATCAGCACTGGAAAAGATGCTAGTAATGATAATCTAGGTAACTCTTTTTCATCTCTTTGGAATTGCTCTAATGCTATCAAAAAGGATGGTCTTGCAATATTAGTTGCTGAGTGTAAAGGTGGATTAGGTTCTGATGCACTTCAGCAGTACATTGAAGACAGACTAACTCTTGAGCAATTACGAAATCCTACTAAATACATTGATGGAATGGAAAATTTATTATTTTTATCAGAAATTCAAAAGAACTTCCAAATTGGACTAGTCTCAATTTTACCTGAATTTTATGCAAAGAAGCTCAACATGGTCTCTTTGCAAGGAATAAAATACTCAATGGATTATATTCTCAAAACACAGGGGGCCCGTCAAAAGGTTGCTGTTGTTACAGATGGTGCTAGATTGTTGTTAAGGTAATAACCCTGACAAAAAGTTTGATGGTAAAGGTGCACACAAAACTGCAAGACCAATAATTCCAATGTATGCAAGTTTTCTATTTCTAGAAAGCGGTGAAACATCATCTAGAGGTGTTGCACTAGGATTTTTTGAACTCATTATAAGAATTAAAATTGCCATTAACCAATAATTTAGTAAAACAAGAATTGCCATACTTCCATAAGTTGCATATCTGTGAAGCTTTACTCCAAGTAAAGTTCTTGCCATGTGACCTCCGTCTAATTGCCATGCAGGAAGTAAATTCAAAAATGTGATCAAGAATCCAATCCATGCTGCAAACATTACTGGTGTCATTATTACTTCATAACCTGAACCTCCTTTGCCAAACAAAGCTAAACTTGCAGTCATTAGTATCGGTTCACCTTGCTCCCATTCCATCAATCTATCATCTTCAAATAGTCCAGCTGCTAATTCTGCATCCAAAACCGGTGCCGTATATGCTCCAAAAACTGAAACTATTATTGCAATAACTAGCCCTGCAATTGGACCTGCAATAGCCACATCAAAGAGTATTTCTCGATTTATGGTTAATCCTCTTGACTGAATAAATGCTCCAAAAGTTGGTATGCCAATCACTGGAAGTCCTGGAATGAAATATGGCCAAGTAGTTTTTAATCCGTGGGCTTTTGCAGCAATGATATGGCCTAGTTCATGGACTCCTAAAATTCCTAATAATGATAGTGTGTATATTGCTGCCATTTCAAAAGGATCTCCAATCTCGACAATTGAATTTGTACCAGATGTACGATAGTATCCATCAATCATTACAAAGGAAATTACTATCGCAAACAATATTCTTGGAGTCCATGCCGTTCGCATCCATTTTCTTTGTTTTTGTGCAGAAAATTTTTGAATTATAACATACAAACCTGCATCAATTTTTTCTAATTTACAAACATACTTCATATCTTCCAATTTTCTTGCTAGGCCCTCAAATTTTGATTTAAAATCTGAATCCTCTATTCTAAATTCTAAAGAAAATTCAGTTTTGTTATAGTCACTAACCTGAAACATTGAATTCACTAATGAAATAATTTCTTCTTGTGAGGGGTCTTCCATCTGTTTAAAACTAGATTTTTCCATTAAATGGTCTTTTGGTTTAAAAATAAATAATGATAATTCCTAAAAGAAACATGCAAGTTATTCTTAGGCAATTAGGAGATTGTAATATTAGAAGAGCAGAGCCAAGCGATCTAATTTCTGTAATGGAAATTAATCTAAAAACTCTACCTGAGCACTATTCTGATTATTTCTATGAAAGTCTACTTGCTGAACTCCCCGAGGCATTTATTGTTGCAGAAATTGGAGGAAAATATGTCGGTTATATTATGTGTAAAACTGAATTTGGGTTTTCAAATTTTAAGAAACTGGGTTTTGTAAAAAAAGGACATGTTGTTTCTATTGCTGTAGTAGAGGAGCATAGAAGAAAAGGTATTGGAAAAGCCCTTGTTGAAGAATCAGTCAATGGTGTAAAATTAAGGAAATGTGATGAATTCTATTTAGAAGTAAGATGCAGCAATAATGAAGCCGTTAGATTGTATGAAAAAATGGGATTTGTAATACGCCAACAATTAAACGCCTACTATCGAGATGGTGAGGATGCATATCTCATGGCAATTGAATTGCAATAGTTCAAAACAATAAATAACTCAGCAAAAATTCTTCGGCATGGATAAACGAAAAGGAATGGGTATTACCATTTTTGTACTTTGCATTGGTGGCTTTTTTCTTTACGCATATTTGTTAATGTTATCTGAATGGAGCCCAATTGTTTTACAATTATCCGTACTAATGATTGCAGGTGGAATTTTAGGAGTTGTGGCATGGATAGGATATGTAATGGCAACAACAAAACCATCACCAGCTTCAATTACTTCTGAAGACTAGATTATTTGAAAATTTTTACATCCACAACTGTTTGATAATATCTTGGTCCTACTGCTCTAACAATTTTTGAATCTAAAACTTTTGATTTTACAGGTGTCACTTCAAGATAGTGTTTCTCTGATAGTTTTCCTGCATCTGATTTTTTGTCTGAATGAATATGAGAATAATAGTGAATGATGCCCCCACTTTTTGTTGCTTTAATTGCAGATTCTAAAAACTCATCAGATCTTTCAGGTAATAACATCAAAGTTCTATCTGATTTATTCTCTAACTGATCATTGATAATCTCAGATGCATCTCCATTAATTGAAATCACATTCCCTGCAAGCTTGTTTAAACCAATATTGATATCACACAACTTGGAAGCAACTGGATTGATATCAAGACTGTACACAGTACATTTTTTCTTTTTGGCAGCCATGATAGAAAACATTCCCACTCCTGCAAACATGTTAGTCATAATCTCCCCATTTTGAACTAAATTTGCAATTCTTTCCCTCTCTGTAGATAATCGAGGTGAAAAAAATGCATTTTTGACATCAACTCTGAATCTGCAGCCAAACTCTTTGTATTCTGTTTCAGTATTATCATCTCCAGCAAGAATCTCAAGATCTCTGGTACGAAAATCCCCTTCTACTGCAGATGACTGATAGAACACACTTCTGACAATTTTTACTTCATCTAACAAAGTTTTCCCAATTATTTTCTTTTTTGAAAGTAATGAGTCTGGAATTCTTACAATAATTATTTCCCCAATCTGATCAAATGCAGAAATTAGTTCATTACTTTCTTCATCTGTGAGCACATTCTCTAGTGCTTTTTTTAGCATCCGAGTCAATGTTTGTAGTAGAAATTTCCACTTGTTTTTTGATCTTTATCCAACCTACTTTCTAATTTATTTACGCGAGGTCTGAGACTTTTTTCATCACGTCTAAATGACATGTCAAGTGATTTTAGAAATCTATTCATGGCATCTGCTTTGGGCATAGGTGATGTGGCAA
>JABDOO010000101.1 GCA_013043295.1 Candidatus Nitrosopumilus sp. | reverse complement strand
CAAATTTCATTTCATCCATTCCAACAAATTGTGGCCATCTAAAACAAAAGCTACAATATGCATGACATGTTTGACTTTGACTTGGGAAGAAGAGGCAAGTTTCCTTGTACTTGTGTTGCATTCCATACAGTTTAGTTCCATCTTTTAATGTTGGAACATTTAGCTCCATCTGTCCTGCTGGATGTGGATTAAGTTGAAGACGAATTTCATTTGCAATTGCTGTAATTTCTTTTTTATCTAAATTATTTTTTAATGCAGTTTCCATTTTTTTGTAATGTTCTGGTTTTAACATTCCTCTCTGTGGAAATGTTAGAACATAGATTGGATCATTTGGAATATTATTCCAATCAATTAATTGCTCAACTACATAATTATTTGCCTTAAATGGTAAGACATTACCAACAACTTCCATTTCAAATTGGGTTTCTTCTGAAAGATTTTGAATTTGTGGAAGTGTACGGTAATTTGCTAGTGTGTATGATTTTAACGAGGGAGATTCATCCCAGACAGATTCTTGATAGGTCACTTTGTAATTAGTACATTCTCCCTTGTTAAAGGTTACAGATTTCTTACGCATGAAATTTTCAAATTTAGCAAATTATCAATTAAAATTTCATCAAAAATGATAATATGGGTTAAACTTTCTATTCTACAATTAGGAGATAAAGAGAGACATGGCAGAAGAGATTATTGACGCAGTTGCAGGACAAACCAATCAGTTTCAGAGTGTTAGTGAATTAATAGCCTCATCTGAAGCACTGCAGGTTGCATTTTTAGTATTAATTGTTGGAATCATAGCAATCGTTTCAGTTTATCGTATTTTTTCAAAGTGGGTAAATTCCCAAAAATTCCGCTATGCCAGACCGCATCTTTCGCGATTCGTTAGGGTTGGTGTTCTACCATTTTTTGCAATAATTCTAATTACAAGCATGAATGCATACATACAATCTTTTGACGTGTTTGAAGAGGCAAGAAATGAGTTAGAAGAAATTATCACAGATGCAGAAGATTCTATAGATATTGCAGAGGTAAGTCCTGCTGGAACATTTGCAAAAATTCTAAACAGTATTAACATTTTGGTAATTGGTTATTCAATAGCGCATCTTATTCCCATAGCAATCAATAAACGAGAAAAATCAAACGAAGAGAGAGAAGATTATGAAGCATGGAAAGAGATGCATGGATTCAAAGATGATGACGGGGATTTGTTTCATAAACTTTTCAAATGGGTTCCGCCTGTAAACACACCTGAAGATATTTCTGAAGAAGATTTTAAAAAACATCTAGAAACTGAAGAGGGAAGAAAAATTCTAGAGGGATTTAGAACAACTAAAGGATTGCCAATTGGTAGTCATGAAGAACTAGTAAAGAATCCATTTGAAGAATGGAAAGAATCTGAAAGAAGAAAGTATCTTGACTACTTTAAAAAATGTGTTTCAGGAAATAACCAGTCTGGAAAAAAATTAAAAACTGGGAAAGAAGAAGAAGAGATTTACCCAATTGATACATGGAGAGAAGAAAAAAGACTAAACGGATACGAACCAATTGTTCCAGGAGGTAGACCTCCAGGATATGCAACAAGAAAGAGAAAGAACTTACCAAAATCAATTTCACAAATTTTACCTATAGGAATATTCATTGCCGTAATTGTTGGCATAATTAGCTGGTGGGGAGTAGATCTTATTGTACTTGCTACAGCTACAGGTGGTTTAGCAATTGGAATAGGATTAGCACTGCAAGAAACAATGCAGAACTATTTTGCGTATATTTTGATTCGTAAAGATAAGATATTTTCAGAAGGCGAGAGAATATTGCTAGACACTGGATATAACGGATATGTGCACAAAATTACGCCTAGAGTTACATATGTCAGAAATGCATTAAACGAATCTTTTGCAGTAATTCCTACAAGACAGCTAGTAAATTCTCAGATTATCAATTATTCAAAAGAGATCAAGATGGTTCCTGCAATAGTAGAAGTGGGTGTTTCATATCTCAATGATCCTAAACAAGTAGCAGCAATTCTTGTTAAAGTGGGAAAACGTGGAATGGAAGAGATAGTTGATGATAAACTAAGGCATCTAGTTGTACAGTTACGATGTCCATATCTTGAAGAGAATAAACCAAGCTGCGGTTGTGACAAGGACATTCATGTAGATATAGCTCAACCTGTTGTGAGATTCAATCAGTTCAATGATTCATCATTGGATTTCTCATTGTGGCTTTATGTAAGAGATTATGGAGCACAATTCAAGGCTAAAACTGAAATGAGAATGATCATGTATGAAGAGTTCAAGAAATATGATATCAGAATTCCATGGCCAATTAGAACTGTATATCAGGGAGATGAAAAACGTGAGCAAGAAGAAATTGACAAATTTAACAAAGATAGAGATGGTGTCATAGACGAATATGGAATTGGAGATATTGGTCGTGGCAGCGGGGAAGACTGATCTTCTCAAAACTTAAGAATCCCATTAAATCACATTTTCTTATTGAGTAAAATAACAGTCGTAGCAGGAAATTCTTCTATTGACTTGGGAGTAAAACTATCAAGAAAGATAAAGGCAAATCTTGTAAAAAGCCAAGTCAAAGTTTTTGCAGATGGAGAAAGTAAAATAACTCTTGGTGGAAAGTTATCTAAAAGAAAAACTGTCATAGTGCAATCAATTTATCCTCCTGTGGATACTAATCTAATTCAAGCATTATCATTAATTTCAAAAGCTAAGGAGACGTCTTCTGAGGTAATTGCCGTAATTCCATACATGGGATATGCAAGGCAAGATAGGGAATTCTTATCAGGTGAGATCATCACAATGAAAGTTTTGGACAAGCTCTTCAGGGGGGCTGGTGCTTCAAAAATTATTGCAGTTGATATCCATAGTATGATAGGATTCAAACATTTTAAAATAAAAACAATGAATGTATCTGCAATTCCAGATCTTGTACGATATTTTAAGAAATTGAGCCTGAAAAATCCACTTGTTGTGTCTCCAGATCAGGGAGGAAAGCAGAGGGCACAAGAGTTTGCTAAAGAATTTGGCTCAGAGTATATTGCTTTAGAGAAAAGTAGAGATCGAAAAACTGGAACTGTAAAGATCAAAACAAAGAATCTTGATCAGGTTGCAAATCGGGATTTAATTTTGGTCGATGATATGATTAGCACTGGAGGAAGTATAGTTAAGGCTACCCAATTTCTTAAAAAACAAAAATGTAAAAAAGTGTATGTAGCATGCACACATGCCCTATTGATGAATGATGCGGAAAAAAGAATTAGAAAAGCAGGTGTTACAAAAATTATTAGTGCAAATACAATTCCCGGTAAAACATCAATAGTAGATATATCAAATACTATTGCAAAGGCAATTCAATAATGCCAGAAAGTTTTTTTGTTTTATCCAAAGATTATCTTGAGCTAGCTATTGATGAAATTACTGCTATTGCAAAAATGTATGATAGGTTCTCAAAGATAAAAGTAATTTCTAATCTCGTCATAGTACAATCTAAAACAAATTGGAGTGAGATTGCCAAAAGAGCTACATTTGTAAAAACATCTGGACAAATTTTGAGAAAAATGTCAGGACTATTTTTAGATGAAGAAAATGTTGGGGTATTAAAAAATGCAAAATCGTTTGTTTGCAGAATAGTTAATTTATCATCTAATCAGTTTAATATTCCAGAATTGGAAAGTTCTATGGGAGATATGATTTCTAAATTCTCTCATGCAAAAGTAAAATTAGATAATCCAGATATCACAGTGTATTTAATTTTTACAAAAAATGAGAATTTTTTTGGATTTTCAAAACGAGTTAAAAATCAGATTCGGCCAAAAAAGATCAAAAAACATCCACATGAATTAGACTGGAAATTAACACGAGTAATGATAAATCTAATCGGAATGAAAAAAGGTGAGACTGTATGTGATCCATTTTGTGGAACAGGAACCACACTGCTAGAAGCCGAATCAATGGGAATACATGCGATAGGCTTGGATTTTGATGAAAAAATGTGTAAAATGGCTAACGAAAACCTTGCTGCAAACAAATATCATGCAAAAGTAATCAAATCTGAATATCAAGGATTATCCAAAATATCTGATGAATTTGATGGAATAGTTACGGATTTACCATACGGAGTAGCCTCAAAAACTTCCGAAAAGCCTCAGGATATACTCAAGAAGTTTTTTGCTAGTCTTCCTAAAAGAAAAAAAGTTGCAATAATGTACAAAAAAGAACTAGATTTTAATTCAAAGTTAAGCGGATTAAAAAAATATCATATCTATAGGCATAAAAGCTTGACAAGAACAATCCTGATTAAATGAAACTTGTATTTTTAGGAACATCTGCTGCTCAACCAACTGAAAACAGAGGATTATCATGCATTTGTTTAGAAAGAGATGGAGAGATATTGATGTTTGATGCCGGAGAATCTGCTCAAATATCATCTATGAAATCAGGTTTAGGTTGGAATAAAAGAATGAAATTGTTTGTAACCCATATGCATGGTGATCACTGTGTCGGAATCCTGGGATTATTACAAACAATGTCAATGCAAAATAGAACTGAAACATTGGAGATTTTTGGTCCAAGTGGAATTGAGGAATTCATTGCAGCAAATATTAAAATTCTAAATTTTGGATTATCATTTCCAATTTTAATTACAAAAATTAATGAAGGAAAGTTATTAGAGAATGAAAAATTTACAATTCATGTTTGTAAGGCAAATCATTCTATAACAGCATTTTCATATTTGTTTGAAGAAAAAGATAAGCCTGGAAGATTTAATCTAGAAAAAGCAAAACAATTAGAAATTCCCGAGGGGAAGTTATGGAGTGAATTACAAAAAGGTTTTGAAATTACAGTTAATGATAAAATAATAAAACCAGAACAAGTGCTAGGAGAAAAACGTCCAGGGAAAAAAATTGGAATTTCCGGCGATACCATGCCTACAGAAAAGTTAGAGAAGTTTTTTAAAAATTGTGATTATCTTGTGTTTGATTCAACATTTTTAGATGAAGAAAAGTTAAGAGCACAAGAAACATGTCATTCAACTGCAAAACAAGCTGCAACACTTGCAAAAAATGCTAATGTTAAGAATTTAATTCTAACACATTTTTCAGCAAGATACAAAGACGAGTCTGGGCATTTGAGCGAAGCAAAAGAAATTCATAGCTCAGTAATTACATCCAAAGATCTGCTAGAAGTAGAAATCAAATAAAATGTTTGAATTCATTGAAGAACAGATAACAAATTTTAAAAAAATTGTATTTGTTACAGGTGCTGGAATTTCTCAAGAAAGTGGAATTCCTACATTTAGAGGAAAAGATGGATTATGGAGAAATCATGATGCAATGAAGCTGGCTACAATTGATGCGTTTTATGACAATCCAAAACTTGTTTGGGAGTGGTATAATGAACGAAGAATGAATATTTTTCAGGCACAGCCAAATGCTGGTCACAAAGCCATTGCTGAGCTCGAAAAGTATGCTGAAGTTGTAGTTTTAACTCAAAATATTGATGGATTGCATCAAAAAGCAGGCAGTTCCAAAGTTTTGGAACTTCATGGAAGTATAGTAAAAATCAAATGCACAGTTTGCAATTTTAAAGAGGAAATTTTGGAGGAATTTTCAGATGTACCGCCCGTTTGCAAATGCGGAAATATACTTAGACCCGATGTTGTATGGTTTGGAGAATCATTACCTCAAGATGTATGGCAAAATGCTATGAGTTTTGCAAATAGTTGTGATTTAATGATTATTGCAGGTACATCACTTGTAGTTTCACCTGCAAATACACTTCCAATGTATGCAAAACAAAACAATGCCATACTGATAGAAATTAATCCAGAAAATACAGAAATGTCAGAAGATATGGGATTGGTGATTAGAAGTACAAGTGCTAAAGTATTACCAGAGTTAGTATCATTATTTAAAAAAAGTTATGACTGAGAAAAAACACCATTAATTTTAGTGTCTGAGCTATCTCCTGGATTATAAACTGATGATGTTACAGTTCCATAATCTTCATGCTCTACAATCATATCAATATAATATGGATTACCAGAAGCATCGTTTACATTTGTATCAAAAATTGAAGTAAAGTATATTCCAGAAAATATTTCTTTATCAGCAGTTCTTATCACTACCTTAACACTTTTTGTTTTATCACTTGTATCAACATACTGTAAAAGAATATTATCATCAGATTGTTGTTTTGTTGATAATGATAATGTTTCATAAACTATTGGAGTAGAAATATCATTTGAAGATTTTTCTGTAACTGATTCAGAACTGGTTGAAGGTGGATTTGAATTGCCTGTAAAAATACTTTGAATTGATTCAATAGGATTAAAATTGAAAAATTCTTCCTTGATTGCTTCTTGAGAAGATTCTTTTACTTCTGAAATTTCATTAGCTACTTTATCTCCAGCGGAATGGATTTCAGTAGAGATTGACTCAGCGGTCTTGTCTACAATTTTATCAACAGATGAATCTATTCTTTGTTCTACTGCATCTGACGCGTCAGAACTAAAATTGCTTACATCATTTTTTAATGAATCAAATACAGTTGCAGATGTTGTAGGAAACAAGTTATCAATTTCATTTGAAAAAATCATGCCTCCTAGGATAATTATTCCTCCAATTATGCCTAGTTTTATGAACATGGTAGACTATTCAAAAAAATAGATTTTAGATTCAAACTAAAAAAAATAGTCAAAAATGAGTGAATTTTCTTAGCTAATTTTCTTTAATTGGAAAAAGATATCCAATCGATTATTCCATCAATATTTGACGAGGTTAGAGTTACTTTGATTGGTCCTAAGGGTGACTCTTCAGGCTCATCACAAATAGCAATTTTTTCAACAAATGCAGCTTGCTTGTTTAAAAAAAACCAAGTTGTATCATCTTTTAAATTATTTTCCAATTTCCGAGTATAACTTTTTTGAGATTGTGATGAAGTGATTGATTCATAAATTTTTTCCAGAGATCTTAATTCATTAGATTGAGCTTTAATTGAAAAATTCTCATTTTTTATTTCTGAAAATGGAAAAATGTTTGAAATAGCTTGTTGAACTTTTTCAGGATTTTCAGATAAATTAACAGGGCATGTCATTTCAATTTTACAATTGATAATTGGAATTTTCATTCTATCCAACTTTGAATAATTTTGTAAGTTTGGTCAATTAATTCTTCTTTTGTTATACCGACATTTGAAATTGCATAATCTGATAGTGCTATTGAATTACTAATTCCAACACCTAATTCTCTGGTATCCCTTTCTTCAAAGTGCTCTTTTGTTTGTGGATCATCTGATCTTCCTCTTTTTTGCAAAAAATCAAATCTAGTGTCAGTTGATGCATGAATTGCTAATAATTTAACAGTGCCAAATTTTTTTAGCACTTGAATTTCGTCATTTGATCTCACTCCGTCTATCAAAATTACATTTGAAGTTGAAGATTCTATTTGAGGTTTAACTAATTCTGCAATTGCTCCTGGGCCATTTTTTTCTCTAAGTTCAAGCATCAATTTTCCAAGATTTTCCCTTGTTGATTCTAAATTTCTTTTTTTTGCCTCTTCTCTTACTGCGTTACCCATATTGATAATTTCATATCCTTTAGATGCTAAACCGTCTGCAATCGTTGATTTTCCAGCCCCTGGCATTCCAGTCAGACATACAATTAGTTTTGTCAACATATATCACAAAAAGGGCTCGTCTATGAAGTTACCGGAAATAATTATAAACATAATTCAAAAAATCTTATGATGCGTATTTTTGTAGCAATTGATATCACAGATCAAATGGTGACAAATTCAATTAAAAAATTTCAAGATGAATTAGAAATTGATGCAAGGCCAATAAAATCACAGAATTTTCATTTCACTTTACAATTTTTAGGAGAAGTTTCTCAAGATTCTGTTGAAAAGATCAGAGATGCGCTACAATCAGTCGAATTTTCAAGTTTTGATATAATGCTAAAGGGTGTTGGAGTATTTCCAAAACCCAGTTTTCCTAGAATAATTTGGGTTGGGACAGATGAAAAAGGAGGAGAAACGTTAGTTGATCTGTCTAAAAAGGTGGTAAAAGTGCTAGAACCTCTAGGATTCATCCAGGATAAACCATTCAAACCTCATATCACAGTATTTAGAATTAAAAAGAAGATTGGAGATATATCAGAAGAATTGGAATCTAAAAAAATGATAAATTTTGGCATCCAAAAGATATCAAATATCAAATTGAAAAAAAGTGAACTAACTTCTAGTGGACCAATCTATACAGATTTGTTGGAGGTTTGTGCAATTAAATGAAACAAATTATTTCTAAGATTTCTAAAACAGTGATACCTTCAAAAATAATCATAAAATCAAAAGAGAAAATTGCAGAAAAGGCTTTCAGACTTGTTGAAAAAGAAATTGTAAAGTATTCAGAAATTTCAGGATTAGAATTTGGCGGATCATTTGCAAAAGGCACTTGGTTAGATAAAGACGCAGATGTTGATATTTTTATTAAATTCAAAAAAAATGTATCAGAAGAAAAATTTGAAAATATTTCAAAAAAAATTGGATTTGATTCATTGAAAAAATATTCTCCCTACGTTAGATATTCTCAGCATCCATATGTTGAGGCTAAAATTCAGAGTACAAAGATAAATGTTGTACCGTGTTATGATGTTAAAATTGGTCAATGGAAGAGTGCGGCAGATAGATCACCATTTCATACAAAATTTATGAAAAAATCATTAACATCAAAAATGAGAAATGAAGTAAGAGTTCTAAAGACATTTCTAAAATCAAATGGAATTTACGGTGCAGAAATAGCAAAGCAGGGATTTAGTGGATATATTTCAGAAGTTTTGATTTTAGAGTTTGGTAGTTTTGAAAATCTAATAAAATCTATTTCAAAGATAAAAGAAAATCAAGTGATTGGGAAAACAACTAAAAAATTTGATACATCAATTGTAGTTATTGATCCAATAGATAGTAATCGAAATTTAGCTGCTGCTATTTCTGATGAAAATATTGGAAAATTTGTTCTTATTTGTAGGTCACTTAAAGAAAAGCCTAGTCTACAATTCTTTAAGATTAGAAAGCCGAGAATATCAAATAAATTTTGGAATAATTTGTTGATTGTGAAATTTAATTATAAATCTAGAAGTCCAGATATAATCTGGGGTCAAATCAAGAGAACTACAAGTACATTATCTACACAGTTAGGACTAGCAGGATTTACAGTATTAAGAAGCAAGTCTTACACGGATCAACTAAAGGACGCCTATCTATTGTTCTTTTTAGAGTCTACCAAAATCAATGAAATCTATTCTAAAAAGGGACCAGAATTTTTCAGAGAGGATAGTACTCATAGTTTTATCGCTAAAAATCTCAAAAATGCAGAATTAGTATGGGTTGGAGATGGAAGAAAAATAATTTCGCTGGAAAAAAGAAATCACACTAGTGCTGTTAGTTTTATGAAAGAATTTTTGAAGGATAATCTTCAGACAGGCATACCAAAAGGACTTCAAAGTGATTTAAAACGAGGTTTCAAAGTAACAATAGGAAACAAAAGTTTAAGCAAATCAATTAAAGAGGAAGCAGCAGAATTGATTTCAGTAGATGGCACACTCCTTCATTTTAATTAAGAAATTTTTAGAAGAACCATATTCAAATATTTTAGGATACCCAAAAGCAACAAAAAGTCAAATAAAATCAAGAATTAACGAATTAGAAAAATTAAAAATAAAATCTATTTCTTTAACAGGTCCTACGACACTTGGAAATTTAGCAATCTTAGGAAAAGGATACGTTGGTGTTGTAGTAATTGCA
>JABDOO010000115.1 GCA_013043295.1 Candidatus Nitrosopumilus sp. | reverse complement strand
TGTTAAAATTAGTACCATTGCAAAAATGCTCAATGTTAGACAACCAAGTGTAGTGCAGATGCTCAAAAAATTAAATGTGAAAAATCTTGTAAATTACAATAAAGCAGGAGTAAAGCTTACTGAAGATGGTGAAAGAATAGGTGCAAGTATGATGAGAAATAGTAGATTGTTAGAGGTTCTAATGGATAGTGCACTTAAAGTAGAAATTGATGAGGAAATGGTTTGTGGAATTGAACATCATATGAATAAACAATTTACAGATGCACTTTGTGTAATGTTAAAACATCCAAGAAAATGTCCACATGATCATGAAATTCCAATGGGCGAATGTTGCAAGTCAGCATAAGAGAAATAACCCAAAAGATATATCGTCTTAGAAAATATATTCAATCATGGCATGTTTCTGTGGCTGTGAGACATATGAAAAAAATGAAGATGGATTCAAAATTGCATGTGTAAAATGTGGACACGGACCTCAAAATCATAATGATGAATTCAGAGATGCTGCAAGAAAGAATGAATCACAAAGTCAAAAGCGTGATGCAGACTTTGGATAACTATTCACCAATAATTTTAACTAAAACTCTTTTTGGTCTTTTTCCGTCAAATTCTCCATAGAAAATTTCTTCCCATGGTCCAAAATCTAATTTGCCATTAGTTATAGCAACAACAACTTCTCTTCCCATTACTTGTCGCTTTAGATGAGCATCTGCATTATCCTCACCTGTATTATTATGATCATATTGTGTTGTTGGTGCATGTGGTGCTAATTCCTCTAGCCATTTTTCATAATCATGAAGTAATCCACCTTCATTGTCATTTATGAAAACACTTGCAGTAATGTGCATTGCATTTACAAGACATAGTCCTTCTTGGATCTTGCTTTTTGTTACTAGTTTTCTTACATCAGGTGTAATGTTAACAAAGGCTCTCCTAGTTTTTACTTCAAAAGTCAAATAATCAGTTAGAGATTTCATATTTTTCTATTAATCATCATTAATTAAAATCCTAATGCAGGCTCAGAACTCAAGATCCTCATCATCAATCAAAGGGATAGGTACATCACGGCCTGCAAGCCATATTTCAAGCAGATTCCTATTGAGTCTTTCAAGAAGCTTGATAAATGGCAAATAGTTCATTCATTCCAAATGGTTACAATAGATACTCCTGCCTCATTGGAGAGTTTTAGAAGATTTGTAATTACAAGTACTTGCATGTCCTATGCTCCAAGAGCATATTTGGAAGATTCAGAAGTTTTTGCAGAAAGAGAGGATAGTTTAGGAGCGATCTATGTAGAGGCAGCCGATAAAGTTACACTGAAAAAAATTAGAGATATTACATTTGTAAATGGAAAAGATGTTTTAGGAATAATCTATAATTCAAAAAGTGGCAATACATCTTTGAAATGGAGACAGATAAAGAGAAACAATGGTAAAGTATCTGGAGATGCATCAGCTAATTCTCTTACGAATCTATCTGAATCAGGTGTCCTTACTATAGAATGGGTTGAAAATTATCTAAAAAAGAAATCTGAAGAAACAAAAACAGAAGAACCAACAAGTTAAACTATTTTCTTTTTCTAAAATAGAACAATATTATGATTACAAAAGAGATAGATGAAAATTCAATTTCAGTTATTCCGGAAGATTCTGAAGATCTTTTGAATTTACGTCGAATTATCAAAGAAAGTGATAAGGTAATTGGAGATACAACAAGAGTTCTAAAACAAGATAAAGATTATTCCAGACCAGATAAAGGGGAAAGAATTAAAGTAAGAATTGCATTAACGGTTGAAAAAATTTCACTTGATAATGTTCTAGATAGATTAAGAGTAGGAGGGACAATTTCTGAATCAAGTAATGAATCAGTTCCACACGGATCACATCATTCTTTTATTTTAAAATTAAATGATGGGATTACTATTTCAAAGAAAAAATGGTTACCTATTGAAAAAAAACTTTTAGAATCAAGTAACAATCAAGTTAGTTTCATACTAGTTGCAATTGATACAAGTGATAGTGGAATTGCAAGGTTAAGAGGTACACATTTGGAATTTATGCCTAATATCTATTCGGGTTCTGGTGGAAAAAGATACAAAACAAATTTCAACATTGAAAAATTCTTTGAACAAGTTCAACAAGCAATATCAACTATTTTCAAAGAAGGAGATACGATAGTAATTTTTGGCCCAGGTGAAACAAAGAAAAGATTTGCAAATTTCATTGAAAAGTCACAAAAACTTCAAAAATATAAAATTCAAGTTGTAGATGGAATTGATTCTGGAGGAGAAGATGGAATTTACACATTCACAAAATCACAATCAATGCAAGAGATAATGTCTGATAGTAAATTGGCAAAAGCCTCATCAATTATCGATGAGGTGATGATTCTAGCAAATAAAACAAGCAGAAAATTCACTATGGGATATAGTGAAACAATTAATGCAAATCAGATGGGAGCAGTGGAATCACTGGTATTTTCTGATAAAGTGATTCAAGAAAATGATGAGCAGGAAGTAATGAATTTTCTAAATGATGCTGAAACAAAAGGAGTCAAGATTTACAGTGTTGACTCTTCTACAGATATTGGACTTAGAGTATCAGGATTAGGTGGAATAGTTTCTCTATTGCGTTATGCTGTAGAATCTTAGTTTGTAGCTTCAACTAACCATTTCAAGTATAATTTGTCAATAGAGGTAACGTCAATTTCAGCTATTTCGGGAACATCATAAGGATGAGTTTCTTTAATTTTCTTCTTCAACTTTGTCTTGTTTTTTGTTATCGTTTTAAAAATAGCAAGATATTCTGAAGAATTTTCAATTTTTCCTTTCCAAGAGTAAATTGAAGAAATTTTAGAAATATTGACACATGCTACTGTTTTATTTTTTACAAGTTCACTTGCAATTTTTGAAATTGATTTTTTATTAGGATATGTTGAGATGATTATTACTGGTTTCATAGTAAACGATAAATGTCCGTACCTTAAAAAATTAACAATTAGTTTGGAACTTGATTTTATTACACAGAATTCGATAATCTATGTCTTAATGGCTTGGGTAGTCATTGTAGTCGTTGCAAAAGCTCTCAAATTTGAAAAGTATGGTTTTGAGATTAAAGCATATAGTTTAGTATACAAAAACAAAGGGGTAAATGAAGTTCTCTTAAAGTTGTTAAGTCGAACTAGAAGGGGAATTCGAGTGTTTGCAGATACAAGTGTGATTGCAGGTTTTATTATGATGGGCTTTGCATTTTGGTTTTTGTTAAACAATGTTTCAAACTTTTTTGTAGCACAATCAGAATTCTCAGAGTTAACTGTATTGATTCCAGGAGTCACGTTAACATCAGCATCATCAATTACCTACTTTTTACTGTCAATTCCTATTGTACTAGTTATTCATGAAGGAGCACATGGTATTGTAGCTGCTTTAGAAAAAATAAAAATCAAAACAGGTGGTTTTGCAATATTTATTGCAATGTTTGCAGGATTTGTAGAGCCAGATGAAGAAGAATTCGAAAAAGCTAAAAAGATTTCAAAATTAAGAGTAATTGGTGCTGGTGCTACATCAAATGTTTTGTTTGCATTTGTTTTAGGGGTTATTTTATTGACAAATCCATTTTTTGCAATGGTTTTACCTGAACCACTTTTGAGTACATTTTATGAACTTCCAGATGGGGTTTTGATTCTTTCAATAATTGAAAACTCTGGTGCAGAACAAGCAGGGTTACTTGCAAATGACATTATCACATCAATAAATGATATACCGATTTTGAGTCCAGTCGACTTTCCAGCTCTGAGTCCAGGTGATACGGCAAGTGTTTCTGTAATAAGAGATGGGCAACCATTGAATTTCGGTGTAGAGATTATGCCTGCACCTGAAGATCCTGAAAGAGGATTAATTGGAATTATGAGAGACAATACATTTGCTTACAAACCTATAATGAATTTCATTGAATGGAATGATCCAAATCTTTCAATGTTCTTGTTATGGCTTTGGATGATCTCATTTTTCATCGGTATTATCAACATGCTTCCTTTACCAATTTTGGATGGGGGGAAATTTATTCACACAATAATTGATAAGAGAATTTCAGATAAATCAGTCAATATTGTAATGTGGGGAATCTATGCATTCACATTTGTAATATTTGGCCTCAATATCGCCTTGTCATATTTGAAGTCCGGTTGGTTCACAATATAGAAAACACCTAAAGAATCATTAATGAAAAAAACAAGATAATTTCATGAATTGTGATAGATGTGAAAATTCTGCTGCATATACTAGAAAATATTCTGGTGAAAAGCTTTGTTCACAATGTTTTTCAAGATCTATTGTAAGAAAAACTGCAAAAACTATTTCAAAATATAACATGATCAAACATGATGAATTAGTAGCTGTTGCAGTTTCTGGAGGAAAAGATTCTCTGGCATTATTAAAAATTATTAATGAAATGGCATCAACACATAGTTTTAGAATAAAAGCAATCACTATTGATGAAGGAATTCCAGGATATAGGAATGAAGCATTAGAAATTGTTGAAAAGTTTTGTAAAGATCTTAATGTAGAACATAAAGTCTATTCTTACAAAGATCTTTTTGAATTAACACTTGATGAAGCACTAGATTTACGAGAAAATGAAAAAACTTCATCATGTTCAATTTGTGGAACATTAAGAAGGCGAGCAATGGATTACGCAGCAAATGATATAGGTGCCAATGTTATTGCAACAGGTCATAATCTAGACGATACTTTACAAACATTTGTGATAAACATGCTTTCAGGTGATACAACAAAGATTGGTTGGATGGATCCAGATACTTCTGCAAACTCTTTAAGAAAAATAAAACCATTTTGTGAGATTTATGAATCTGAAATTGTTTTTTATGCATTTACAAATGATATGCCTTTTCAATCAGAACCATGTCCTCACATGAATGAAGGAATTCGGACAGAAATTCGGGAGTTTTTGAATTCATTAGAAAATCAACATAGTGGAATTAAAAATAATTTGTACCAATCAATTCTCAAAGTATCTCAAGTTGTAAAGAATTCAAACACTAAAGAAAAAACAAAATGTAAAAAATGTGGAAATGAATGTACAGGAAATGTATGTTCAGTCTGTAGTGTAGTTTTAAAACTAAAAGAAAATCAAACCTAATGCAAATATAACATACTTTCTTAGGAAAAATGGTAGTAGGTAGGATCAGGGTGCCAGCCGTGCCCTATTCTGAAACCGGCTATATGCAGAGATCAGTAACTGTTGGGTAAATCTCTAGATAGGTAATTCCCGCTTGGTGTGCGGAAATGAAATCACGCCGAGGCGGGTGGTTGCAAGACTAGAATTATCCGAAGGGATAATTTCTAAGACTGAACCAACGAAAGGGATGAGGTCCGGGAGGGAGCAATCCTAAGTTGGAGCATCCACGCTTCCTCGTCAACGTGGCGGATCTTGTACGCCTTGAAATGGGGCTATTCGTCTAGACTGGAGCCAGCAGATCTACTACCTTTATAATTAAAATCAAATTTTCAACTTTATGGAA
>JABDOO010000112.1 GCA_013043295.1 Candidatus Nitrosopumilus sp. | reverse complement strand
CATACATCATCTCTGCACCAGCAAGACCAAGTACAGAGATTGAACCAATACCAAATAGGATGTATCCCATCTGACTGATACTAGAATATGCTAAAAGACGTTTTAGATCATCTTGCATCAATGCCATAGCACCACCATAAATCATGGTGACAAGACCCCAGACATGTAACCAGATTGAAAGTTCTGAAAATGTTAATGGTAAAAATTCTACAATTAATCTGAAAACACCATAAGCACCAATTCCGATCATTGCTGGAGACAAAAGTGCACTGATTGGTGTGGGTGCTGATCCGTGAACATATGGAAGCCAAACATGGAACATAAAGACTGCTAGTTTAACTCCAAGTCCTATTGCAATTGCAACTGCAGAATACATTGCAATATCTGCAGGAATTTCAGACTCTCTGATATCTGCAAAGTCAAAACTTCCAAGAGTAAGCCCAATCATCAAGAATCCCAATAGTAAAACTACTGCACCTGCGTGAGTCCAAAACAAGAACATTAAACCAATCTTTCTTCTTGGACCATCACCCCAAAGTGCGACTAAAAAGAAACCTGGAATCAACATTACTTCAAAGAAGATGTAAAACTCAATTAGGTTAGTTGAAAGAACTGTTCCAAGCATACCCATTGCAAATACAAGATATAATGCAAAGTAAAGACCAGATTTTGCATTTACATAATCAGACAGAGCTGATGATTCAACGACTGAAGTTTGACCACCTGTAGATGAATTAAGATTCTTTTCTTCTTCAAATTGCTCATGGAATTTGTGAATCATGTATGGTTTTGAGTAAAGTACCAAGATGGTAGACAAAACATAAATCATTATTGCAAATGGTGATGCTAATCCATCTAACAAGAAACCAAATTCACCAAATTGTTCAGTCCATGGATAATGCTCCTCTACAGTTCCGGATAATGCTGCATTGATTACGAGAATTGTTGTGTATAGTAGAATTGCAAATGTAAACCACATTGCAGGTGTTGGTCCAACCTTTCTTCCGATAATATAGGCTACTGGTGATAATAGTAGTGGCAAGAAAACTGCCTGTAATAATGCATATTCCATTATCCCTTCAAGCTCCTAAAGTCTGCAATATCGACATTCTGATACATACGGTATGCTACAATGATTAGTGACAATCCTACTGCAACTTCTGCTGCAGCAATTGCAATTGAGAATAATGCCATGGTTTGTCCACCGCTATGTGGTAAAAATCTTCCAAAAGCAACAATGTTCAAGTTTGCAGCATTGATAATTATTTCAACTGCAAACAGCATTCGAATAAAATTACGTTTAACTGCTAGACCATAAATTCCGATGCCAAGTAAGGCAACAGATACCAGAGTAAAATCAACTAGCTCGCTGGTCATTCTCCACATCCTCTCGTTTTGCTAAAACTAGTGCACCAGTAACAGATCCTGCTAAAATTAATCCCATCAAAATCAATGCTGGCCAATAATATGTTACAAAGTCAGTACCAATGTCTCTAAAGTCAGTAGCAGGTTCATCAGTCGTAATTGTTTTGATACCCGAATCTAAGAATACTGCACCTAGAGATACCATAATTATTAACATCAATCCAATGCCGGCAAATTTTCGTCTCTTGTCTTCAATTTTGTTGAAAATTAATTCTCTTTTTACTAACATTACAGTAAACAAAATCAAAACAGCAATGGAACCTACGTATACTGCTAGTTGGAATAGTGCAACAAATGGTGCATCAAGCAAGAAAAAGAATCCTGCAATACCACCCAAGGTTCCCATCAAAGCAATGGAACCATAAATCAATGATCTTAATTCAAGTGCAGCAATTGCTGAACCAATTGTGATTACTGTTAATGCAAGAAAGGCAGCATCAGCCATGTGTTGCACCTCTATCAGATATTTGGATTTCACTATCCTGTGCAACGTATGGTTTTACCTGAAGTTGTGCAGGAGTGTAAATCAAGCCTTCTTTTGAAAATGAAGATAACTCATAATCATTTGTCATGTAAAGTGCATAGAATGGACATGCATCAACACATAGACCACAGAAGACACATTTTCCATAATCAATTTGTGGCATGATTGATTTTTTGTTTTGTTTTTGTTCTTCTGGAACTTTTACCATTGCAATGGCTTCTGCCACACCTTCACATGCAATTGAACATAATTGGCAACCAGTACAGTGATCGTGAAATAGCATATGTCTTCCTTTTAATCCGGCAATACCAACACCTGTTGATGGATCAAATTGATAACCATCACCTACAAACTTTAGTTTCTCTTCAGGGTAGCGAAGAGTAAATCGCTTTGTAGCAATGTGTTTAATTCCTGAATTTAATGCACGAATAATACCAGTTGCAGTTCCCATTATTGTAATCCTCCTGGCCCTAACACTCCAGCGTAAAGCAATCCCAGTGCAATAAAGATGTTAACGAAGGCTAACCCAATTAATTTAGTCCATCCAAGATTCAATAGCATATCAACTCTGATTCTTGGGAAAACTCCTCGAGGCAACAATATGAAGAATATTACAGCTACTGTTTTTAGAACAAACCAAAGTGTGCCATTAAGCATTGCTTGATCAAATAATGGTAATCCAGGGAAAGGTCCTGCAACTATAGGACCAAGTTCAATTCCCTCTTCAAGAAGTTCTGCTGGGAATGGAGGTACAACCATTGGACCATTCCAACCACCTAAGAAAATTACGACAAATAATGCTGCAAACGCATAGAGTTTAAGATAAGTTCCTAATTGAACTAGACCATACATCATACCAGATAATTCTGTTAACCATCCTGCTACAATTTCACTTTCTGCCTCTGGTAAATCAAATGGAATCCTTTCAAGTTCTGCAAGCATTGTGATAAAGAAAACAATTGCACCAACTGGCAAAAATACAATCCATGGGAAACTTGATTGACTTGCTGCGATTTGAGACAGATTAAGAGAACCAGTTAACATTACAACACCAAGTAAAGATAAGATTAAAGGAATTTCAAATGAAACCATTTGGAATAGAGCTCTGATGCCACCGATGAATGGGAATTTACTGTTTGCAGACCATGCAGAAAGAATTGTAATAATTGGGAAAAATCCAATTACAGCAAATACTCCAAGCAAACCCATCTCAACATCTGCAACTACCCAACCGGGTGCAACAGGAATGAATGCAACAAATGCAGCGGCGGCAGCAACAAACAGTACAGGTGCTGCCCAGAAGATAGGTTTGTCAGCTTTTGCCGGAATAATAATTTCTTTTGAGATTAATTTTAATCCGTCACCCATTAATTGTAAAATACCTTCAAACTTTCCACAGTAGAAAGGACCAACTCTTAGTTGTAATTTTGCTAGCATTTTTCTTTCAACAAAGATAGTTCCTGCTGCAAGTAATGCTGCAAAGCCAAAGCCTGGAAAGGCCATCACTCTAAAAATATCAGTTGCCATGAATGCTTTAACAACTGGAAGTATTCTAGACGGATCCGCTAACCATGTTAATGCAAGGAATGGTGTAAGTAGCTCTCCATCAATTACGGGCATTTCCATAAAGAATAGCACCATCATAACTGCTGGAATTCCAATCAACACCAGAAGCAGAACAATCCAAAATACATTATCAAGTAGAGATTTGATAAATTCACTTAATTTGAAATTTGGTGCAATTACTGACATTTATCGGTCTGCCTCCACTGGCCAATAATTAAGACTCCAATATACTGATGGCATGTTTCCTAGTTTTTCTCCTTTGAGAAGATTTGGTAATGCAATCAAGTTTCTAAATGATGGAACACTCATCTTTACTCTGTAAGGTTCAGGTTTTGCATCAGATACAATATAGCAACCTAATGAACCACGACCAGATTCTACACGTTTGTAAACAGATTCTAGGCCTTTGGTTTTTGGATTTGGTTTTAGTTTAACTCTAACAGAGCCGGACTTTGGCATTTTTTGTAATGCTTGTCTAATAATATTACAACTCTCCATCATATCAAGCCATGGAACTCTAGATCTTGCATAAGAGTCACCTTCTTTCATAACGTTGGTATGAACATCTAATTCATCATAGACATCGTATGGTTCCTTAACTCGAAGATCATAATCAACTCCACTTGCACGAAGAACAGAACCAGTTGTTCCATATCTAATTGCATCTTGTCTAGATAGAATGCCGGTATCTTTAGTTCTTGAAATTAGGATTGGGTTATCATAAAATACTGCTGCATATTCTTTGATACGTTTTTCAAAATAGTTAACTTGACGTAAACACACATCTTCAAAGTTTGGTGGTAAATCATTTCTAACTCCACCTGGAACAAAATGTGCATGTGTAACTCTAGCACCAGTCATTTTTTCCATTAGATCAATTAAGAGTTCACGGTCTCCTGCAGGCCACATGAACATTGTAGAATGTCCTAAAAAGATTCCATAGATTGCAAGCCAATACATGATGTAGATACATCGATTAAGTTCTGATGCAATTACTCTAACATACTTTGCACGTTCTGGAACTTCAATTCCAAGTAGCTCTTCAGCTCCCAAAACATATGGATAAAGAACATTACATGAATCATGAATAACAGGTCGTTCCAAGTGGGGAATATTTGTAATGTAATTTCTATACTCTGCCATTTTTTCTTCTCCACGATGAACATATCCTGGATCTGGATCACATGCAACAATATAATCACCATCAATTTGTACAATAATTCTCATATGGCCAGAACCCGGATGTTGTGGTCCGACGTTTAGAGTCATTATTCTCTCGTCTACTTTTTGGAGTGCTAATCCAGGAGGTAATGTAAAAGTCATTTCTATCTTCCCTTTATTGCAAAGTCCTTTCGCAACGGTGGTAAGTCTGCCCAGTCTTCTGGTAGTAGTAATCGTCTATTATCAGGATGACCATCAAAGAATACACCAAACATTTCAAAAACTTCTCTTTCATGAAATTCTACACTGTAAAATACATCTCTAAGTGTAGGAAGTTTAGTTGCATCATTTCCGGGAATTGGGTTTGTTTCCCTTTGGGCTCTTGTAGCTAGTACCAAAATTTGTCTTGCTAATGAAGACTCTGTATAAGAGCCAATATGATAAACAACTTCAATTTCATTATCTTGTGGATAATCGACGCCTGAAACAGATTCAACATGGTCATAATTTAGTTCATCGCGAATGAATTCTGCAACGTCATGAACATCTTCTCTGCCAACATTAATTCTAACTCTATCCTCTTTAACAAATCCAACTTCTACTTTATCACCAAACTTTTCAACGAGTTTATCAGAAATACTTTTTTCAAATGCAGGTAATTCTACAGGAGCGGCTTCAGGTTTTTTTGGTGCAGGTTTTGGCGGAGGTGACTTAACTTCAGGTTTAGCTTCTGCAGGAGGATTTTCAGTTTCAGCACTCATTATACAAACTTCCTAGCCTTCATTCTCTTGATTTTTTCTTGCAATAACATACATCCTTGGATGAGAGTTTCAGGTCTAGGTGGGCAACCCGGAACATAGACATCAACTGGAATTACTCCGTCAATTCCTGGAAGTACATTGTATGAATCAAAATACAAACCTCCAGTAATTGCACAAGCACCCATAGCAATTACATACTTGGGTTCTGGCATTTGATCATAAACTAATCTGAGACGTGGTGCCATTTTTCGTGTAATTGTTCCTTGAACAACAACTAGATCACATTGTCGAAGTGATCCAAAAGCTTCAATGATACCAAATCTTTCAACATCATATCTAGGACTTGATGCTGCACCAAATTCTACACTGCAACAAGCTGTTTCAATGTGGACAGGCCAGAGTGACCAAATTCTACCCCAATTAATGGCATAGCCCAATGGTTTATCAATTGCTTTTTCTAAAATGTCACCTAACTTACCGACAAAAACATTTGCGTTTTCTGGTGTTACTAAGTCTTTAAGCAATCTTATCCCCTATCCTCGTAAATACAATTTATATAAAAAACTACCATATTCTTCTTCTCCCTGATTGATACAATGCAAATGCCATTGCTCCAAACATTATAGCTAAGAATCCCATCATAGGTAATGTTGCCATCTTTGGAATTTCTAAAAGTGCACTACCCCATGCATACAAGAAAATTGCCATAACATCAAATACAACAAACATCAAAATGTACGGATAATACTGCATCATGAAATGTGTTCTTCCTTCTCCAGACGGAACTTGACCACATTCCATTGGCAAGAATTTAACTGGATTACTTCTTTTTCGAGGAGATATCATTCTAGAAATAACTAAAGCTGGAGCCATAGCTGCCATGGCAAAGCCAAACATCAATACAACGGTACTGTAATTGCCCGCTAATTCCCCGACCAATTTAGCTTTTCACTCCAATTTTTGTATAAAAAGGTATGTTTCCTTTTTTGGATCAAAAATTGAAAAAAATATTTTTGAAAAGAACTTAATAGGATAAAATCGATAATGCGATCATGTCACTAGAAGTCGGAGATATTGCACCTACTTTTGAACTGGCAGATACCGAATTAAAAATGAGGACTTTGGATGAATTCAAAGGCGGTAAAATAGTCGTATCATTCATAGTTGCAGCAAGTTCTCCAGTATGTGAAGTAGAACTTTGTACTTTTAGAGACTCATGGAAAGAGATTTCTGATATGGGGGCCAAAGTTGTAGCAATTAGCAATGATGGACCTTTTGCAAATAAGGCATTTGCAGAAAAACACAACTTCAACTTTCCACTATTAGCAGATTATACTAGTAAAACAATTAGAGATTATGGTGTGTTAATGCCAGATTTGTTACATATCAAAGATTACAATGCTGCAAAGCGTTCAGTATTCATAATTAATGAAGATGGAAAAATTGGTTACAAATGGGTTTCAGAAGATCCATTAAAGGAACCAAACTATGAAGAGATTAAAAATTTCTTAAAATAGAAAAAAATTATTTTATTCTAAATCTGTGATGATGTCACCTTTAGCGACAGTTGCACCCTCTTTAATTTTGAGATTTTTGACAACACCATCTTTGTGAGCTTTTACTGCAACTTGCATCTTCATTGACTCTAGAGTACAAACAACGTCACCTTTCTTAATTGAATCCTCTTCAGCAACTGCAATAGACACAACTTTGCCTGGAATTTGACTTTTTAATGCTAATTGAGCACCACCGGAACCACCACCGCCAGAATTTTTGAAAACAACTTTATCGAAATGTGTGTTCATGTTTAGTGTAATTGGAACATGATCAACTACTAGATTCATTTCGTTAGTTAAAGTCTCAAGATATTTTGCTTTATGGTATTGTTGATCTAAAATAAACTCTATTCCTTTTGCATCCATGTTAATAATTTTTAATTGATGCTCTTTGTCATTGATCTTAAT
>JABDOO010000109.1 GCA_013043295.1 Candidatus Nitrosopumilus sp. | reverse complement strand
CCAAGAACAAAAAATATTGTATTTAGAACGATGTTTATTCTGTTTATTGAAAGAACGGTGCCTCCTTTAGTTCCTAATTCTGTAACTGTTGTTCCTGAAATGTATGCTAGAAATGCTGGAATCATTGGCAAAATGCATGGTGCAATAAATGAACTAAGACCAGCAGCTACGGCAACTAAAATTGTAGGATCTGCCATGTTTTGAGATTGTAATTTTTCCTTTAAAGGCTTCTTCCAAATCTATTCCACCTTCAATTACAATCCATTTTTATCTGGGATGTGAGTATTTTTGATATGAATAAGCGATTTATCATAGTTGGAATTGCACTCGGAATTGTAATCACCATTGCAGTAATTATTGGGTCTCCTGCACTAGGTGGCTTTGATGCTATGCGCTAATTGAAGAATTTTCTATATGCTTTATCAAAAATTTGTAGGGTTTTTTCAATTTCTGTGCTTGACAGCCATGCCGTGACTGAAATACGTAATCTTGCCTGATTTTTAGGAACAGTTGGATATCTGATAGGCTGTGCAAATATTCCATTTTTGAATAAATAGTCTCCAAACTCCATTGCCTTTTTTTCATCTCCTATAATGATGGGGATTATCTGTGTGTTGGAATTTATTTCAAAACCTATCTGCTTTAATCCATTTGCAAGCTGTAAAGTATTTTTTTCTAATTTTCTCTTTTGTTTTTCTCTGTTTGATTGTAATCTGTTGAATGAATATTCTATCAAAAAAGATGGCAATGCTGAAGTGTAAATAAATGATTTTGATTTATTTATACACAAATCTACAACATTTCTGTGAGATGAAATGTACCCTCCAAATGATCCTAACCCTTTGCTTAAGCTACTAATGTACACATCAATTTTTTTTGCTACCTTTAGATGATCTGGTGTTCCTCTACCATCATTTCCGATGACAAAATCACCATGTGCATCATCTACAATTGTAATGGCATGTGATTTTTCTGCAATTTCTGAAATTTGTTTTAATTGGGATACATCCCCATCCATGCTAAAAATTCCTTCAGTAATGACAAACTTGTTTTTTCCCTTTTGTGTTATTTTTTTACTTAAATCCTTCATGTCATTATGATTATAAATTGAAATTTTGGCATCAGTTAATTTGCATGATTCAATTATACTGGCATGATTTAATTCATCACTTAAAATCAAATCTCCTTTTTTTGCTAGTGCTGATATTGTTCCAAGATTTGCCATATATCCTGTAGGGTAAATCAAACTACTTTTCTGGGATTTGTGTTTCGCAAGCGCATCTTCGAGTTTTTTATAAGATTCATCATTTCCTGAAACAAGTCTTGAACTTGATTGTAATTGCTTTATTGAAATTTTTGTTGTTGGGATTCCTAAATAATCATTTGAACACAAATTGAGAAGTTTTTTTCCGTTGATAGTAATTTTTGAACCTTTTGAAACCCCATATCGTAATTTCCTGTAAAGATTGTTTTTTTGTAGATTTTTTAATTCTGCATCCACAAAGTTTAGTTTATGCTTGGAGGCCAATTTTCTCTATTAATTCACGGTCTTTTTTAGCCTCATTTCCCCCCATTGTTAAATATCCCTCAGTAATGATTCCGTTTGCACCACTCTGTAGAAGTTCTGCACCTGAATCATCTAATTTTGATTCACGACCTCCAGAAATTTTAATCACCGATTCTGGTAACAGGAATCTAATCACTGAAAATATTCTTACAATCTCAGAATTTGGAAGGTCTGTTTGTAATTCTAACGGAGTTCCAGGCATTGGAACAAGTATGTTTATTGTAACTTCTTCTGGAAATAATCTGCCTAATTCAATGGCAAGCTCTAACCTTTGTTCTCTTGTTTCCCCAAGACCAATAATTCCCCCAGTACATAATTCTAAACCTGCCTCTCTTGCTATAGCCAATGTTTTTAATCGATCCTCATAGGTATGTGTAGTACAAATTTCTGAAAATTTGGATCTTGCAGTCTCCAAGTTATGATTATATCTTTTTACCTTTAGTTCTTTTAGTTTTTTTGCTTGCTCTGTAGTGAGAAATCCTAAACTGCACTCTACACTAATTCCTACTTTTTTATTAATTTCATTAATAATTTTACAAACTTTTTCAAAATCATTTTTTGATGGTTCCCTCCATGCAGCAACCAGACAATAGGATTCTGCTCCATCTTCTTTTGCTTTTTTTGCCTTACTTACTACTTCCTCAGGTGATGGTAGTTGATATGTCTCAATTCCCGTATCAAAGAAAGCCGATTGTCCACAAAATGTACAATCTTCACTGCATGCATTTTTTTTAATATTGTTTAATTGTTCAACATCTACTTTTTTACCGTTAAAATCCTGTGTAATTTGATTTGCACATTTTGCTAACTCGTTTAAATTCTCTTCTGGAATATTGAGTAATTTCTTTGCCTCATCTGATGAAATTCCTATACCTGAAAATACTTTCTCTTGACATTCTTTAATAAAATCTATTGTTGACATATTTTTTTACAATTATTCTATTTTATAACAATATTGGAAAGGTTAACCTTGTATGCTATAGGGGGTTAACAGTCAGACCACCTTTGATTTTGCAGCCATAATCGTCTTTATTGTTCTTTTTAGTAGTAATTCCAACTCTGATTCAGAAATTGCAAGAGGCGGCACAAGCATGACTATATTCCCTAACGTTCTCAGATAGATTCCATTCTTTTTTCCCTCCTCGAAGAAAATTTTGTTAATTGATTTTTTAGGAGAAATAGGTGTTTTTCTTTTTTTATCTTTGACTAGTTCAATTCCCATTAACATTCCTTTATGTCTGACATCTCCGACAATACTAATATCTAAAATTTCATCATAGAATTTTTCAAAAATTTTAGATTTGCCTTGAATTTTTTTAATTAAATTATTTTTTTTATACATTTGAATATTTTCATTAGCTACCGCAGCTGAGAGTGGATTTCCCGTGTATGTGTGACCGTGAAAAAGATGTCTCCATTCATTAAATTCACCTAAAAATGAATCATAAATTTTTTTATTTGCAAGTGTAGCTGCCATTGTTAGATATCCTCCTGTTAACATTTTTCCATAAGATACAATGTCTGGTTTACTTTTTTGTTCTACATATTGAAACATAGATCCTAATCTTCCAAAACCTGTTGCAATTTCATCTAGCACTAACAAAATATCGAATTTTTTACATAACTGGCTGATTTTTCTTTGGAATCCCTTTGGGTAAATTATCACTCCTCCAGCTACTTGTGCACCGCTTTCCATTACAAATGCCGCTATGTCATCATTTTTTCTAAATCTTTTTTCAATTTTATCTAAACAAATCTGTTCATACTCTGATGCATTATATTTTTCTGGAGTTCTGTATTTGTTTGGTACTGTAAATTGAATTGTTGAAAACAATTGTTCTTTAAATTTACCAAAAAATTCAGGAACATATCCAACTGACATTGCACCAAATGTATCTCCATGATACCCATTCTCTAGAGTAGCAATCTTTGTCTTCTTTTTATTTCCTATATTTTTCCAATATTGTAATGCAAGCTTTATAGAAATTTCCATTGCAGAAGAACCATTATCTGAATAAAATACTCTGTACATTCCTGGAGATAATTGTACTAAATTATTTGCTAATCTTTCGGCAGGCTCATTTGTTAGATTAAACATAGATGAGTGTTGAAGTTTTTTGCTTTGATTTTGGATGCATTTGACAAGTTGTGGGTTGGAATGCCCCCAGACATTACACCACATTGATGCTACCCCGTCAATCATTTTATTGCCTTCAGAGTCAGTCAGCCAGACTCCTTTGGCTTTAGTGATTTCTGTAAATTTATTCCATTCCTTCATCTGAGTATTGGGATGCCATACAAAACTAGAATTTTTCAAGCAGTGTTTGTAATTTTTCTGTTCATAAAAATCGAACGATAAGATTAATCAATCACATTACAAAATAACATCCATTGAAATCTCTTTTTATC
>JABDOO010000083.1 GCA_013043295.1 Candidatus Nitrosopumilus sp. | reverse complement strand
CTACTCCAGGATTCAAACCTAAAGTAACTATTTCGCTAATTATAGTAAATGTAATAGTATTTTTTATGGAGGTTGCATATACAGGACAATTTTTTGACTTTTCAAATCAAAATGCATTTGTAATGTTCTACAACTGGGGTGCAGTTCCAGCTTGTGTTACAGGAGAATTTAGTGCAATAGATACTGGTAATGGAATAATCCAATGTCCAGCATTTTCAGAAATTTCTTTACTTACCTCTACATTCATGCATGGTGGTTTGCTTCACCTTGGTGGAAATATTTGGTTCTTGTGGATATTTGGCGATAACATTGAATACAAATTTGGTAAGATAAAATTTCTAGGAATTTATTTATTGTGGGGAATTGCTGCAGGACTAATTCACATACTTGGAGATACTAGTAGTGCAATTCCTGCAGTTGGAGCTTCTGGTGCAATTTCAGGAGTGTTAGGTGCATACTTGATAATGTTCCCAAGAGCTAGAATTCAAACTTTCATGATGCTTGGTTTCTTTTGGAGAATGATGCACATTCAAGCACGTTGGTTTTTGCCTTTTTGGTTGATATTCCAAAACTTGCTTCCATTTTTCATTGGTGGATTTGGTGTTGCAGGAGGAGGTGTAGCATATCTTGCACACATTGGTGGATTTGCAGTTGGTTTAGGAACTGGTTATCTCTACAAAAAAATGTACAGTACTGATTCTACTTATGGGACACGTTATGGTTATAGACCAGACTATTGAAAGAATAAATTCCTGAACTTCATTGAATCTCTCATGCCTTTGATAACTGTGTCAATGTATCCAGGTAGAACTCAGGAACAAAAAGACGAATACGCAAAAGCAATCACAAAATCAGCAGTAGATATTCTAAAAACAAAAGAAAGTCACGTTATTGTTGTTTTTGAAGACAATCCTAAAGAAAATTGGTTTTTAGCTGGAAACCAACTTTAATTATTTTTAAAAATATTTGACTGGAAAAAATCCCCCCAGTCAAGGGATGACATACACACTATGATCGGTTTGTATTGTTTAAGAAGAATTTGCATAATAAGAAAATGGTACATTTCTGATTTGTACCACAAGTTTATCCTTTTATTGTAATGCCAACAACCACTTACATGAAAGTTGCAGTAATTCAATTCAAGGCCTCTACAAACAAAGAAGCAAATCTCAAAAAAATCATTTCTTACATTTCAAAAGCTTCATCAAAGAATGCAACGCTTTGTGCATTTCCAGAGTTTATGATGTTTTATACAAACTCATCACAAACCCCAAAACAACTAGCAAATTTGGCTGAAACAATCAAAGGAAATTTTGTTAGCTCTATTGCAAAAGCTGCAAAAGAAAATAAAATTCAAGTTGTAGGTTCATTTTATGAGAAGAGTAGGAAAAAAGATAGAGTATATGACACTGCATTTGTTATTGACCATTCAGGAAAGGTAATCTCCACTTATCGTAAAATACATCTCTATGACGCATTAGGATTTAGAGAGTCAGACAAAATGATTTCAGGCTCAAAAATTTCAAAACCAATCAATACATCAATAGGAAAACTTGGGATGATGATTTGTTATGATTTACGATTCCCTGAGATGTCAAGATCTCTTGCAGCAGCAGGCTCTGAAATACTAGTAGCGCCATCAGCTTGGGTTAAAGGAAACATGAAAGAAGAACATTGGATTACAATAAACAAAACACGAGCAATTGAGAATGGTTGTTATGTAATTGCACCAGATCAAGTTGGAAATATCTACTGTGGACGAAGTTTGGTAGTAGATCCTTATGGAAAAGTCCTACTAGACATGAAAAAGAAACAAGGAATTAGTTTTGTAAAAATCGACTTAAACAAAGTAAAACAAACAAGAAAAGTCCTACCTTTACTAAAGAATCGAAGAACTGATGTATATCCTACTTTGAAGGCTTAGGTTTCCTACTTTCACAGTTAAAGTTCCCACATTGCTTAGTCCATTTTTGATTTCTAGAATAACGAAAGATTATCATCGGCCATTGACACACTTGACATGGCATCTTTGTTGCACGCATTCTTGCTTTTTGTAATAAAGGAGATGATGCTTTACAGCCACCATAAAAGTTTGAACAACCCATGAATCGTTTTCTTGTTGCTTTTGATCTAATTACCATTAATTGTCCTAGTTTACATTCTGGACATGGTACAAGTCCATTTTTAGGCGAATTTGTTCCAAGAATAATGTATTTTTTCTCTTTTGATGACCAGGAAAGAAATCCATTACTATCAAAATATTGAATTATTTCTTTTTTGAAGATACTAGTTTTAGATTTTGTAGTTTTGACTACATGTCTCATTACAGGTTTTTTGATCTGAACAGTTTTGAGATTTGATTTCCTTGGCATTTTCTATGATGGATTTACTAAAACAATTTTTATAGGGAAATGGGTCAGTCACATTTGTGGAAAAGGTTTGTGTTCTTGGCGCTGGTAGCACCAAATATGGAAAATTAAGTGAAAGTATTGCCGATATTACCACTCAGGCATCAGTTTCAGCCATAGAAAGCGCAGGGATTGAACCTAAAGAAATCAAAGCATCTTACATTTCTAACGTATTTGGAGTAGCCGATAAACAAGTCCACATTGGGCCAGTACTTATGAGTAGATTAGGTATTCCAGATAAGCCATCATTAACAATAGAGTCTGCATGTGGCAGTGGTTCTGTATCTTTTAGAGAAGCATACGCAAACGTTGCAGCAGGATTCTATGATTGTCTTGTAGTAACTGGTGTTGAAAAAGTAACTCACACAGGAACTGAATGGACCACAACTTACTTTGCATATTGTTCAGACTTTTTCTATGAAGGCCAAGCTGGTGCATCATTTCCAGGATTGTTTGCATCAATGGCAAGAGCTTACTTGACAGAGTTTGATGCAACTGAAGAAGACTTTGCAGCTGTTGCAGTAAAGAACCATGACAATGGATTTCTTAATCCTAAAGCACACATGCAAAAGAAAATTACTGTTGATGATGTAATGAAGTCTGCAGTAGTTGCCAGTCCTTTGAAACTTTATGATTGCTGTCCCTTCTCTGATGGAGCAAGTTCTGTTATTCTTTGTTCTGAAAAGTTTGCAAAAGAACATGGTGGTGACTATATTGAAGTAATAGGTTCAGGTAGAGGTGGTTCACCTGCTGCATTGCAAGGACGTGAACACTTGACAACAATTCCAAGTACAAAACTTGCAGCAGCTGATGCATACAAAATGGCAGGTGTCACTGCAAAAGATATTGACTTTGCAGAAGTCCATGATTGCTTTACAATTGCAGAAGTAGTTGATACTGAAGACTTGGGATTCTTTGATAAGGGTCAAGGTATTCAAGCAGTACGTGAGGGTAGAACAAAATTAAATTCTGATATTTCTATTAATCCATCAGGTGGTCTTAAATCAAAAGGACATCCAATTGGTGCTACAGGAGTTGGTCAAGTAGTTGAAGTATATGATCAACTTACTGGAAGAGCTGGTGAAAGAACTGTAAAAGATGCAAAAATTGGTTTAACTCATAACTTTGGCGCAACTGGTGCGAGTTGTGCTGTTCACGTGTTCCAAAGTGTGTAAAATGACTATAGAAGAACAACTTATTGAATATGCCAAACAAGGCAAGCTTCTAACTCACAAATGTACAAAATGCGGTTATCTTCATTTGTCAACTGCGTATTATTGCTTAAAATGCGGAAGTAAGGGATTTGAGGATGTTATTTTGGATGGTACAGGCACAGTTGCCACCTATACGATAATTACTGTGGCTCCTGCAGGCTTTGAAAAATATACCCCATATGCGTTTGTAGTACTCAATTTAGATAATGTAGAATTGAGAATTTCCGGATTTATGCCAAATATTGCTACTCCTGCAGATTTACCTGTTGGAACAAAAGCCAGAATTTCTGGTTTTGATGAACGTGGAATTCTCATCGAAAAACAGTAAAATAATTTGCTTGATTTATTAAAAAAATTCTAAACAGTTTCTTAATTATTTTGCATTTCTGATCATTTCCATGTCAGTAGAAATTACATGTGGTAAATGTGGTGAAAAGATCACAAACATGAAAATGTTAAAATCTCTAAAAGATGTGCTAAATCCATCAAATGGAAAGTGTCCATCATGTGGACAGAAACTTTCTACATCCGAATTTTCACTTGATGTTCAAGAAAAATGATCTTCAATCAAGATCATTTTTGAAATATTTGATCAAGAATGTGAGATAATGATCTAGTCACAAGTCTTATTTACTGCATTTTATTTAGAAGGTTTAGTGAAACAAACCGAAGAAGATTTGGAATTAGATCTAGATGTAGATGCTGATCTAGATGACGATTCTGAATTAGATATGGATATAGATGATGTAGAGGACTCTGATCCAAAACGAGGCGGAATCTTACAATCTACCTCAAAACGAGTCAGAATGATATTTTCTGTTATGGCAAGTCCAAATAGAATAGATATCCTCAGAATCCTGAATTCCAAGGGACCATTAACTTACTCAGAATTAAAATCCCTTGCCGGTTTCAAATCAAAAAAAGAAAGTGGAAAATTTGCTTATCACTTGAGAAAATTACTTAGACAATCACTTGTTGCATTAAACAAATCAGAAAGACGTTACACCATCACAAATCTTGGAAAACTTGTTTTGAGTTTGGCAAGACAGATTGAAGAAAGATCAATTATTGAAAGTGGAAAAATGTATGTTAGAACTTCATCTGAATCAATTGAGGAATTTAACTCACACAAAATTATTCAATCCTTAGTTCGTGAAGGAAGCCTTCCCTTAGAGCTTGCACAAAAAATTACCGAAGAAGTTGAAAATAGAATTTACAAATATCAGACTACATATCTTACAGGCGCATTAATCCGCGAAATGGTCAATTCTGTGCTACTTGAGCACGGTCACGAAGAATATAGGAACAAGCTAGCACGCCTAGGCATACCTGTCTATGATGTTCAAGAGATGATATCCAATTTAGATAATGTAGATAATGGTGCTGAAGGCCTTTTGTTTAATACCGGTCAAAGAGTTTTTGCTGAACATCTTCTTACAAATGTTTTACCTAAAGATGTGGCTGACTCTCATCTATCTGGCGACTTGCACATTTCTAATCCTGGAATTTGGTCAATGATTCCTGATACAATATTTGTAAACGTTAAAGAATTAATTGAAGATGGAATTGAACTTGGTGGAAAATATTTAGATGTATCACGAATTCCTGCATCAAAACAACTAGGTGAAATTACAAGTTCATTGTCTGTAATCATTGCACTATTATCAAAAGAAGCTTCTCAAGAGATTGTTCTTGATGGATTAGTTTCATTATTTTCAAAACATTCAAAAGCTCTTCCTGAACTTGAAGAAAAACTTACTGAGGCTTTTGCAACTGCATCAACTACTTCTAAATATAATAAAACTAGCACAAACGTTTCAATTCGTTTGCAGTTGGGAACTGATACAAAAATAATCACTTCAATCATTAATGCATACAAAAATTATACAAAGATAACCCCAATCCCAAAAATTGGTTTGATCATTGATGCAGAAAAAGGAAAGATTACAGATGTATCACAAGCTGTATCAGAAATACTATCTCTTGGCGGTAAAGTTATGTTTGCTAAAGGTCAAACATCTAGTTATGGTATTACAAATGGATCCACAAAGACTACAGGTCCTCTATCAATTACATTACAATCAGTTTCAATTAATCTTCCAAGACTAGCTTTTGAATCAAACAAAGATGAAACTTATTTTAGAGCAAGACTTGCTCTGTTGATGAAACCTGCCTTAGCTTCAATGGCATTAAGGAAGAAAGAAATCTCAGATTTAACAAGAAGAGGACTTAATCCAATTCTTGCAAAGAATACTCAATACATGCAAAGAAGTTCAGTATCCCTTGTTGTCAATTTGGTTGGACTCAAAGAAGCAGTCTTTAACATTTTAGGATTTCAAGACAATAAGGAAGGTAGAGATATTTTACATAAAGTCATTCAAACGGCAGTTGATGTTGGAGCCAAAAAGGGTAAAGAATTAGGCGATACAGTGGCTATTTCCATGACTGAAACTGAAGGCTCTGTCCGTTTTGCCACATTAGATGGTGAAAAATATGGTAAAAATTCCAGCCTAAATTCAATGGATGCTGAACATTATTCTCAAGGAATTGAAGTCAATGCTTCAGAAGTATCTGACTTTACAGCAAAAAGTGAGCCTATTTCTGAATGTAACAAGCTCTCAAAATTACTTAATGGTGGATTACTAGTAACATTGGATATTGACAAAGATGCAAAGGTCGAGGATATCAAAAAATCAATTGAGAAGACATCTGAACTTACTCCTACTTTCAAGCCTGTGAGACATACTGCAATTTGCGGTGAGTGTGGTTTCAAGGATGAACCATTTGATGATAAATGTCCAAAGTGTAAGTCACCTTATGTTGTCTGAAAATCGTAAATGAAAAACTAGTTACGATCATTTTTCAAAACTTTTTGATCAGTTTCAGATATGGCGATCACCTTTAACAATTATTGATCCTATGTGAATATGAATTTCATACTAATGTTTAACCCGATCCAATCCAAATTGGAGCGTTGTCAACTTTATTGAATCAAAGTTTTAGGAAAACCGGACAAACAGTTTATACAGTAATTCTTTCTAACCCTCTTCGGGGAGATTATAATGGATAATTCACAACTAGAAAATACGATCAATGAGATCCGTAAGCGCAGTGGCGCAGTAACGGCTTTCAATAAAGATAAAATTTCAAATGCCATTTACAGGGCATTGGCAGCCACCTCTAAAGCCGATCGTGGCGTTGCCGACAAACTAGCAGAGGATGTAGTTAACAAGTTAGTAGAGCAAGGATTTACCAGTTCTCGAGCACCTACAGTTGAAGATATTCAAGATATTGTAGAATCAACTTTAATCGATAGCGGTAATAGCGATATTGCTAAAGCATACATCGTTTACAGACATGAGCGAAGAAAGTTAAGAGACGAAAAGATGAAGGTCTTAAACTTAAAAGCCCTTGATCCAGTTTCCAAAAAGTTTGATCTTAACTGCCTGAGAGTATTAGCATCAAGATACCTTTTCAGAAATTCAAAAAGTGAGATAATTGAATCTCCTACTCAAATGTTTGAGCGAGTTGCAATTCTTGTAGGAATTGGAGACATGCTATATGATTCACAAATATTTGACAAATCTGGAAATAACAAACAAGATGTAGATGAAGCAAAATCTTATCTTGAAAAACTAGATGCCTTTGATTATAAATTCAAAGTTGGAGATTATTTCTTCAACAAATGGCATTTTAGAGCACTAATCAATCACTATGTGACTCTTGCAAACAAAGGTCAGATGAAAGTAAGTTTCAAAGATCTTTTGACTCTTTTAGCAGGAAAGAAACTAGATAGTTATTCAGATAAGATTACAGAATACTTTACACTGATGACTAACCAAGACTTTCTACCAAATTCCCCAACAATGATGAATGCAGGTGGCAGATTAGGACAACTTTCTGCATGCTTTGTACTGGGAATGCAAGATGGAATGGAAGAAATAATGAAATCTACTTCTGATGCAGCACTAATCTTCAAATCAGGTGGTGGAGTTGGAATCAACTATTCTGATCTTCGTGAAGAAGGTGATATTGTAGCATCAACATCAGGTGTTGCATCCGGACCTGTATCTTTCATGAATATCATCAATACAGTCACTGAAGT
>JABDOO010000064.1 GCA_013043295.1 Candidatus Nitrosopumilus sp. | reverse complement strand
GAACCAGAACCAATGGCAGAACCAGAACCAATGGCAGAACCAGAACCAATGGCAGAACCAGAACCAATGGCAGAACCAAAACCAGATTCCTCACCAATGACTGCAATTGTTTCAGTCCCTGCAGGCTCTGCAGTTCCAGGATGTGAAGAAACCAATGAATGCTATTTGCCATATGAAGTTAATGTTGCAATAGGCGGAACCGTATCCTGGATTAATGATGATTCTGCAGCACATACCGTAACTAGTGGAATCCCTGGAACTCCTGATGGAGAATTTGATTCAAGTTTATTCATGGCAGGAGATGTTTACGAATTTACATTTGATAATGCCGGAACATATGATTACTATTGTATGGTTCATCCTTGGATGATTGGCATTGTAAATGTAAACTAGAGTGCTGTAACCAAACTTCCTTGTTCAGATGATTCAAATTTGTAAATTTGTTCCACATTAGAATCCTCAAAGATTTCTGCATCATGAGTAATTATTAGGAATTGCATTCTAGCTTCAGAATTTGATATATCTGATAATTGTGATAATACTCCCACAAGTGATTTCTTCCTTTCTGCATCAAGATGGGTTGTCGGCTCATCCAAAATCATAAGGTTAAGATTTGATGCTCCAAGAAGACTAGCCATACCTAATCGCAATGCTAGTGCAACACTGACCTTCTCTCCTCCGCTTAATGATTCTAATTCCAAAACTTCCTTTTTTGAATAGCATGCGATTGAAATGTCTCTTGTTTTTTCTGACAACAAAATTCTCTGAATTTTTGTATTTAATAGTGTAAGATACTCTGATGCTTTGGCAGATATTGCATTTAATGCCCAAGATCTTAGACTTGTTGCAACTGGCCCATCCCTGCTAAAAATATTCGATTGAATTTCATTAAGATTTGTAACATAGTCTTTGACAATTTTTAATTCTACCAGTGCTTTTTCAATCACTTTGACTTGGTCCTCTCCTTTGGATATTTTTTCTGAAATTGCACCGATTTGTTGATCTATCTGAGATAAACTCATTTGTTTTTGATTAACTAATTTTTTTAGATTACTAAATTCCTGTTCATCAAATCCCCGAGATTCTTCTTCCAACTTCACTATGTTTTCAAATATCATTTTTGCATGAGAATCTATTGTTGATATTTCAAGTAAACTTCCATTCGATGATAAAGGAATTTTCTGCTTCTTTGTTTTTACTTCCTCTTGAATTTTTATTAATTCATCTTTATTCTTAATAGAATGCGCTCGTAGTGTAGCTTCAGCATTCCTTGCATTTTGTAATTTTGTAGAAAATTCATTTCTTTTATTATTATACATGACATTTTCTTTTTCTTTAATGACAATTTGATTTTCTAAATTAATAATTTCTTGATGTAGGTGTTCCTCTTGAAATAATGGATTTAATTTGTCTACGTTGGAATCACATACGGGACATTTATCATCTTTTAATTGAAGCTTTGATGCTAGTATCAATTTCTCATTTAATGATATTTTTTGGTTTGTCATAGTTTGAATTTTTGTTGTTGTGTCTTTGATTGCTTCCTCCACTTTTTGAATTTTAGATTCCAAATCTGTCTTAATTTCTACGTGCTCAAAACAACCTTCACAATCATGAATTTTACGCTCATTTTCACTAATTTCTTGCTGAATTTCATGGATTGCCTCCTTTGCATATGACAAAAGTTCTTTTTTTCTTAGTTCTAACTGGTTAATTTTATCAATTTTTGGTGTTTCAATTTCAACTTTTTTTCTAAGATCTTCTACTTCTTTTTTTAATTTATCTTGATTTAATTCTAGAATGTTTTTTTCCGGTTTTGAATCAGAAATTTCTTTTTCATATCTTTCTAAATCCCGCACCAGTATCTCAATATGTGTATCATCGTATCCTATGGTTTCTCTAATTTTTTCTCGGAAATCCTTGTTTACTGTTTTCATTGATTCAGAAGCAATATCTAATTTATCAATTCCGATAATTGCATTTAACAATTCTTTAAATTCTTTGGGCTTTGCATTGATGATTGTGTTTAATTCACCTTGTTGAACAATTGATGCAATTTTTAATTTTTCAAAATCCAAACCAATTACTTTTTCAACTTCTTGTGTCATTGATTCACCAAATTGTTTTCTTTCTCCTGCAGCAATTTCTACACGCTCACCTTCTTTTATCTCTGCAAAAGTTGCTGCAAGTGTTCCTTTACTATCAATTTTTCTAACCGATTCAAACTGTCTGTCATTTATTGAAAAACCAATTTTGGCAAATCCCTGATTTGAACCACGTTTGATCAAACCTTTATTTGATTTTCTTGTATGCTGTCCAAATAACGCAAATGTGATTGCATCAATTATGCTAGATTTTCCAGCCCCGTTGTTTCCTACAAAAACTGTTACGCCATTCCCAAATTCTAATTTTGTGTTTGAATGAGCTAAGAAATCTCCTAATTCTATTGATGTGATCATTTTTTGTTCTCCTTTTTAAATTTAGTAAAATTCTCGTAAACTATTTGAGATGCTTCTTTAATTTCCCCTGATGCTAAAATAGGAAGTAATTCTCTAATGGCAAATTTTGCTGATTGTTCAGATCCTAATGCATTAACTGATAATCTGTACATTTCATCATCAATGACATTTGGTTTATCTAGGAAAACTGACGAATCTGAAATTTGCTTTGTGCTGATTTTCCAAAAGCATCTTAAAACTAGTGAGTTTAGCCTAGCAATTTGTGCCTGAATCTGGTCAGTTTCTATGTTTTCTCCCTGAATTTTTACTTCTACTATTGGTTTTTTTCCATCTGTAACAATTTTTTCAGAAATTTCATCTATTGTTTTTGATAGATCCTGAAATTCTGTATTGAATGAAATTTGTGGTCTTGCATCCATTTCTATCCAATTTGGTTCTGCATCTTTTCCCGAAATGTCTACTTCAAAGAATCCCTTTTTTGCTTCTTTAATCCCCTCACTTGTTGTCAATTCTAAGGAACCAGGATATGCTACTGGTCCATTAAGATGACTAAAATTTTTGATATCTTTATCATGAAGATGCCCCATTGCATAATATGAGAAATTAGCTGGCAGGTCTGTAGATTGTAATTCACCTGCAAATTTGTTAAATTCTGTTATTCCTTGATGCAAGACTAAAATTTTGTGACCTGAATGGTTTTTCACATTGTAATCTAAACTAGAGAATTTTTCTTCAAATTGAGGTATTTCAGCTTTTCTTATTTTGTCAAAACCTGCTAAAAGTATTCCTTTGTATTCTATTGGTTTTCCTTGACCAATATATTTTGAAAATTCTAAATTATGATATACATATGGAATTGGAGTTGTTCTAATTCTACTTATGTCGTGTTCTCCTAAAATAAAAAATGAATCAATATTATTTTGTTTTAATCTCTTTAATCCATTAGCCATTTGAATAATAGCTGTTCCATTTGGATTTGGCACATGAAATATGTCTCCAGCAAAAATCACAAAATTAACATGATCTTTAATTGATGTATCTATTGATTGATTAAATACATCGTAAACATCTTGCTCTCTTTCCTCTGAACCATACTGTACTAATCCCAAATGTGTATCTGAAATATGTGAAAATAACATCAGTCTAATAGTAAATCTTTCTGTACCAGTCCTTGTGTTGATTCTATTGCAATTTCGTTCATTTTATCTGCTTTTGACCATGCGTTTACTGCACTTTGGTCTGCCCCCATTATCTTCTCTTTGACTTCTTCAACATGAACTAGAGATGGCAAGTTTGTCCACTGTCCTACAAGTACTGCGTCCCCTACGTTTAGTGATGTCAATTGAGCAATTAATTCACGACTAGTTGACTCTGTTGCTGAGGCTATTTGTCGTTGATCGTCTTCTTGAATAATCTTCATAATTGCAAATGAACCCATCTGACTTAGTACGTTAAGATCAACACTTCTTGGTCTTTGGGAAACAATCCCTAAACCGAGGCCAAATTTTCTTCCCTCTCTTGCAATTTTAGCAGCCCAGTATTTTGCACTTGTGTCGTGATCTTTTGGAATGAACACATGAGCTTCTTCAATGATTACGAATATTGGTGAGTTAAATCTAAAAGTTCTTTCCCGTTTAGTTTTACCGTGCCTTGCAATGCTGGCATCCTTTCTATCTTTGAGTAGTTGTTGTAGATAAAATGCTACAGCTACATTAGCCTGTTTTTCTGATAACTCTGAAATGTTTAGAATATTGGTTCGTCCCTCTTTGATGAAACTAATTGGATCTCCCATATCAGGATCTAAAATATCTTCAAATCTACGTTGTGCTTCTTCAATAATATCTTGAACTCTATATGCTGAGGTTCTAATTTCTTTTAATTTTTTATCCTCTGAATTAACAATAAAGTCCACTTCATTTTCTAACTTTGTCCAAAATTCTTTTGATTCTTTGACCTGCTTGGTAAATGCCATTCTTAAAACTCGCTGCTGAACATTAGCCCCATCTCTAATTTCTAATACTTCTGATAGTTGATCTGCATCTAGTAATCTTGGATTGATTTTTGCATCAATAACATTAATTCGTGGAATGTTTAGACTTGTATAATCATTATGGTAATCAAAAATTATTACTGTACCTTTTAATTTTGAAATTTGTTTTGTAACTAGTGATACTAGATTACTTTTACCCATTCCTGTCATGGCTAAAATTCCCAAATGCCTTGAAACAATCTTGTCTAAATTTACTTTAGCATCAATTGATTTATTTCGTAAAAGATTTCCAATACTCACCCATCCTTCTTTAGTAGGACTGAAAATATCCTCCAAGTCTTCTTTGCTTGGTAAAGTGATTTCTGTGCCTGGAATTGGCGGAATTGCAGGAATAATTGATTGGCCTTTTCTTAGGTTTTTTAAAAATCCTAAAATTCCAATATTTGCAGTAAACGTTTTGTCTCTTTTGTTAAGTTCTGCAATTTCAGTACTTTCAGATGCCTCATCAAAATTTTTAACATCTGTAAATGCAGCACTGGAAACTGCGGATCTTTCTACTAATCCTAAAATTTCTCCTTCATCTGAAGTGATTTTGATATATTCCCCTACTGAAAGTGCTCTTGAAGTAATAGCTGTAACAAATGTAGGCTTTGATTCACCAATTACAAAACCTAGACTCATCCTAATACCTCTCGTGAACCAATTTCATTGCTTAATCCCAACAAACTTACCATCTTTCCAAGCTCTTTATCAGATATTTTACAGTTATTATGTGCAAGTTTTAATGCGTATGGGTATCCACCTATGCTTGTTTTGTATAGTTTGTTCATAATTGTTTTAATTTCATCATCATCATGATTTTCTCCTAAAAATTCTAATTTTATTATTGGAGTCGAGTCACTTAATCTAACAAATGTTGATGAGATTATTTTATCTGAGCCATATTTTTTTTCTACAAAAATTTTACTAAATCCAGGGTTTTTTGTAACATGATTAAAATAAAAAATATCCCCAGCTAGAGAACCTAGTTTTTCAAATTGTTTTTTTGTATTTGATGTTTTTGCAATGAATACCACATTGTCTTTTTTTTTCATTATTCTCACAATTGATGCACCTAGATTTGCTTGCCTGGTCATCAATTGAGAATGTAAGGATCCATCCATCAATACCATGTCTACCTCATCTACTGTTTTTTCACATGCTTCTATCTCCATCTTGCTGGCTATGCTTGAAATATCATCTGCTGAACCTAATCCGGATTTATGTAAATCTACAAGAATTTCACCGTCTGATTTTATTGAAACTGCTGTGGTTGCCCATAATTCAATACCTTGGAATTTGGTATTGTTAAAACTACTATCAATTCCTGCTGTGATCACTTCTTGTTTTGTAGGCGTAAATTCAATCCAATTCTCACGTGCTTTTTGTAATATTTGCTCAAATTTTGGACCTTTCAAAATCGAAAGCATTTTTTCTCTATTGATAATTGCATCCTTGTATACTGTATTGAGCACAACAATACTTTGTAGGTTTGAATAAAATCTTTAGGTTATACTGAACTTTGACAAAACTGATCCAATAAACTCGTTATCCAATCCTGCCCTTGAGAATAACTTTCTCACTTGTGTTTGATGGTGTTGATCTGTCAATGTATCTGATTTCATATTCATCCCCAATGTGAATGGTTTTTCCATCTAACTGTCGTGGAATCTTAATTTGAACTTCAAACAAATTAGTATTAGGCCCAGTCTCAATAAGGAATGCAGAGTTTGCATCAAATTTTGGATTACTCAAATTTGTTCTGATTCCGCCATCTCCACGATATTCAAATTCAGAAAGTGGAATCTTATCTTCATCTTTTGAATCTCTATTTGCATCAGGTTCATAAATTCTCAAAGTAAATTCTTGACCAATACGAGATCCTCCTGATGATTCAACTTTTGCAAATGTCTTTGTTAATGGAACTGATTTTACAAGAATTCTTTGCTCCCCTGAATTATCTGATTCATCTAAATATTTGATTAAAACAATATCTTCTTGACTAAGTGGTTTTCCGTTAATCGAATCTGGCAATTCTAATTTAATATAAAATTCACCAGTGTTTGGACCTGTTTCAATCATTTTTTCAGGTGGACTAATTGAAACACCATTAATTGTAATTTCAAACAATCCTTGAGTTGATAATACTTCCACTCCGTTAGGTGATATGTTCAAATCTTGATCCTTGATATAAAAATTCACAATTGACATACTTGATGCGGGAACTGTGTTGATTTGATTATCTGATGCTGGTATAGTTTTCAATTCATTACCCAAGTCAGTAAATTTTATCGGAATGGAAAGCATTCCTAATTTTTCCATTTTTTCAGCAGTTTCTGGTCTTACACAAGCAGCAAAACCATTTGTTCTGATAACTAATTCTAATTCTTTATCACAAAGAACATCTTGCGGTGCAATTCCATTCTCCATTTGTTTTCTAGGTGAATCCAAATCTCCAAAAATTGGTTGAGTTGTAATGAGAAAAATGCTACAAATAATAGTAATTTGGAAAATATTCAATACACATTTTTGATTTTCTTTACATAAAAAATTTGGCGATAAATTATACTATTTTAAATTAGAAAATCACAATTGATAATATACTATTTTGTTATATGTATCGGAATTAAATTATAACTACTTGATTCGTTTTACTTTTACTCTTCTTTTACTTTTGATAATTCCAGCATCAAGCTATGCTTTTGCTGAACACATTTTCAACCCTGATGCATATGCACAATATCTTGATATCTCACAAATAGAATCTGAAAAATTTACTTTTGAATTTGATGAAAAATCATATGACATTTACTATGGGTATCGTGGGAGTCTTGATTCTATGGGCTCTGATCATCAATACCCAACAGTATCTTCAATGAGTATCAACCAAGAAAGAAAATCAATCGAAATTATAATGAATGATGTCCCAGAAAAAACTGATTTTTGGGTAAGAACCCCAGAAGATGTTCTTTATGCTGAAGGTGAAAAATTCAAGGTAATAGTTGATGGCGTAGATACAAAATATGATTTGATGAAATATCCAAATGACTATGTGGTCGGTTTGATTATTTCAGAAGATACTAAAAAAATTGAAATAATTGGAACTCGAATTATTCCAGAATTTGAAGGATTGACAATTATGATTCTTGGCATTTCAATATTTGCAATAATTTTCCTCGCACAAAAGAATCCCCTTGTAAAGAGTTGGACTAGAATTAATTAAGAGATAATTTCTAGAATAAATAATTGAAAAGAATAGGTTTGTTGGGATGTGGAGCTATGGGTACTCAGATAGCCCTTGCAATTGATTCAGGTAAAATCCCTGCAACTTTAACTCACATATTTGATGCATCAAAAGAAAAATCTTCAATACTATTAGAAAAACTATCCAACAAACCTGAAATTGTTGAAAATTCACATTTGTTATCTTCTAATCCTATTGACATTGTTGTTGAAGCTGCCTCTCAAGATGCAGTAAGAGATGTATCTCTGAGTGTTCTACAAAATAAGAAAGATCTAATGATAATGAGTGTTGGAGCCCTATTAGATGAATCAATTTATGATATTTTATCTGATGCATGTAAGGATTTTAAAAAAACAATTTATCTTCCGTCAGGAGCAATTGCTGGATTAGATGGAATAAAAGCTATCAAAAATGAATTAGACTCTCTTTCTATTACAACAACAAAACATCCTCGTTCTCTAAAGGGCGCAAAGTTTTTTGAAAACTCACAAATCAATTTAGATGAAATTAATTCACCAACTGTAATTTTTGAAGGAATTGCTAAAGATGCTGTGTCGCAGTTTCCTGCAAACATCAATGTAGCGGCATTACTTTCACTATCTGGTATTGGTAGTGAAGAAACTAGTGTGAAAATTGTGGCAGATCCTAATACTGATAAAAACACTCACCATATTGTAGCTAGAGGAAAATTTGGAAAGATGACTTTTACAATTGAAAATTTTCCTGATGAAAATAATCCAAAAACTAGTAGGTTGGCAATCTTATCCGCAATTGAAACTTTGAGAAAATACTGTTCGGATGATATTCAAATTGGCACGTAATATGGCAATAATTGCCACATTTGCTAGTTTTTCTGAGAATTATGGACCATTTCCCATTCTTTAAATCCTCACTGCTTCAATTTTCTGTGGTTTATGCTAGTACAACAATCCTCAGAACTCAAAGAAGAAATTTTGAGACTCAAAAAGGAAAAAGACGTAGTTATTTTAGCTCACAATTATCAGATTCCAGATGTACAAGATGTAGCAGATTTTACAGGGGATTCTTTAGGACTATCTAGAAAGGCTGCAACAGTTCCACAAAAAACAATTCTTTTTTGTGGTGTAAATTTTATGGCCGAAACTGCTGCAATCATTAGTCCTGACAAAAAAGTCCTATTACCTGACTTGGAGGCTGGTTGCTCTTTATCTGATTCTATCACTGTTGATGAATTACGAAATTGGAAAAAACAACATCCTGATGCTATAGCAGTTGGATATGTCAATACAACTGCAGAAATTAAAGCAGAACTTGATTATTGTTGTACTTCTTCTAATGCAGTTAATGTTGTCAAAGCAATTCCTGAAAATAAAGAAATTTTGTTTTTACCTGATATGTTTCTAGGATCTTATGTTGCAAAAATGACTGGGAGGAAAAATATGCATATTTGGGCAGGTGAGTGCCATGTACATGCAGGAATTACTCCTGAAGATGTTACTGAAAAATTGAAATCAATGAATGATGCTGAATTTGTAATCCATCCTGAATGTAGTTGTACTACTCCTATGATGTACGATGTTGCAGATGGAAGTTATGATGATCACAAAATTTCAATACTTTCAACTGAAGGAATGATGAATCATGTAAACAAATCTAAAGCAAAGAACTTTGTTGTTGCTACTGAAACCGGTATATTATATAAAATGAGAAAACAAAATCCAGATAAAACATTCATACCTGCATCTGAAAAAGCAGAATGTCAATACATGAAGATGATTACGCTTGAAAAAGTACACGATGCTTTAATTAATGAAAAGAATATCGTGACAGTTCCTAAAGAAATTGCAGATAAAGCCCGTTTAGCAATTGATAGAATGCTTGCAATTAGCTAATCTCTACTATGATGACTGGTTTATTTTCTAGAGAACCAAAAGATCCAGAAATAAAAAAGAATGTCAAGAAATTAAAAGAAATTAAAAAACTGGTTAAAGATAAAAAATATGCTGAGGCCTTAAAACTAGGCACAGAATACCTGCAAAAAGTCCCTAATCATCACGATGTCTTGTTTACTGTAGGTGGCATTTATTATTTAAAAAAGAAATACAAAACTGCAATATCTTATTTTGATAAGGCACTTGAAATTGGAAACTATGACGTTGATGTTTTATTACTAAAAGCATACTCTCATCAAAAATTAGGAGAACCAAAACGTGTTATTCAATGCTGTGAGAAAATCAAAGAAATTGATCCAAAAAACAAGGCAGTATCCAATCTACTGGCAGAATTAAATCTCTAGACTCATATCAATTCCTTTGACAGAATTTGTAATACTTCCTACCGAAATAATATCTACCCCTGTTTGCCCATATTTTGAAATATTTTTGGAATTAATTCCTCCTGATGCCTCAAGCTTTACCTTGTTTCTCAATTTTTG
>JABDOO010000015.1 GCA_013043295.1 Candidatus Nitrosopumilus sp. | reverse complement strand
CTTTGTTTTGAGAGAATAATTCACGAAAGCCATTCCATTGAGTGGTATCTCTAAAAGCACAGACATCATACAGATGAATCTCCAACACATCAATTCCAATTTTGTTTAAAAGCTCTTTTAGAAAAGGTGTAGATGCACCACTACGTGGAACAATTACTTTTTTACCAACTGCATGTATTTTTGTAAATTCTTCTCCAACACCAACAGATGAAAAAGTCGTAGGTTGATGATTTACTTTGATTCCCTCTGCTTCAAGTGCTTCAGTAGTCTTAGGGCCTACAGACATTACAATTGTGTTTGCAACTGCTAGTTGTAAATTTTCTAATTTTCCTACTTTCTTTGCAGTGTCAAATAATAATTTAACAGCTTTTGAACTCATAAAAACAGAATAATCAGGATTGTATTGTTCAACAGATTCTAGGAATTCATCAACGATTTTTTCTCCCTTGCTTACTAGCTCTATTGTAGGTAAGGGAATTGCTGTTCCTCCATTTTGTTTAACAAGTCTAGTAAATCCAACAGCATCATCTTTTGACCTAGTAATGGCGATAGTTTTTCCATCCAGCATTATTTCCACCCAATAGTATCTGACAAATCAACAACTTTTCCAATTATAATATTTGTTGGAGGGGTAATTTTATTTTCTTTGACTTTTTTTGCAATATTTGTAACTGTACCTTTAATCATTTTTTGTTTTGGCGTAGTGCCATTTTGAATTACAGCCACTGGAGTTTTCTTATCCATTCCTCCAGAGATTAGTTGTTTACAGATAACATCTATTCTAGAAAGACCCATCATTATTACTATAGTGTCAACTGATTTTGCAAGATTTTTCCATTTAACAATCTCTTTTTTCTTTTCTGGGTCTTCATGACCTGTGACAAAAACTACAGAGGATGCATGTCTTCTATGAGTTAAAGGAATTCCGGCATATGTTGCAGAACCAATTCCAGATGTGATTCCAGGAACAATTTCATATTTTACTTTATTTTCTTTAAGAAATTCAGCTTCTTCACCACCGCGTCCAAAGATAATTGGGTCTCCACCCTTTAGTCTAACAACATTTTTTTTAGATTTTGCATATTTTACCATTAAATCATTTGTTGTGTTTTGATGTGTAGTATCATCACCCACTGCTCTACCGACATAGATTTTTTCAGCTTTTTTTGGAATCATAGAAATTATTTTTTTGCTTACCAATCTATCATACAAAACAACATCTGCTTTTTCAATCAACTCAACGGCTCGTAATGTGATTAATTTACTATCACCAGGCCCTGCTCCAACAAGGTACACTTTTCCAGTCATAACTTATTCCATTCCTCCACTTTCTCTCTCCAATTTAATGCAAGATCATTTACTCCTTTCGCACGTAATTCTTCCCCAGTATTTTTCCCTAAAGATTTAGGATCATTTTTTGTTCCAGTTTTGTTTACTTGAATAGATTTTTTTCCATCTACAGAGAATGCTGACACACTCAAAGTCATCTCATCTCCCATAGATTTTGCATATGCGCCTAATGGGAATCTACATCCAGAATCAACATAATCAGATAGCGAACGCTCAGCCTCAATCTCTAGACGTGAATCAGCATCTTCAATTTTTTTCAACATTGATATTGTTTGAGAGTCATCTGCTCTTGCAACAATTGCAATAGCACCTTGACCAGGAGAAGGAGAAAAGTCTTCGATGGATAATGCAGTATGCTTTACATCAACTCCTAATCTAGAAATTCCAGCTTGGGCAAGAACTATTGCATCATAGTCTTCTCCAGATATTTTTTTAATTCTAGTTTCAATATTACCACGAATTGGTTTTACCTTAAGGTCAGGACGTTTTCTTGAAACTTGAACTGCACGACGTAGTGAGCTGGTTCCAATTACAGAGCCTGCTTTGATAGTATCCAGTGTAGAGTTGTCTGATGAAATGAACACATCATTTACTGCCTCACGTTTTGGAATAGATGCAATTACTAAATTTTCATCAAGTTCAGATGGGACATCTTTTAGACTGTGCACTGCAAAATCGACTTCTTTTATTGCAACAGCACGATCAACTTCTTTTTCAAAAATACCTTTTTGATCTATAGTGAATAGCGGTCTTGTGTCTGTGTCACCCTTTGTAGTGATTGTTTTGATTTCATAATCACAATCAGGGTTTACTTTTTTTAATTCTGATATTACCCAGTTAGTCTGTGCAACAGATAACTGACTACCTCGGGCCCCTACAGTATACTTCAATTTTTCACCGACTTTAATGCCAAATGATATGCATCAAGAGTTTTGTTAAGATCAGTTTCTGTATGAGCATCAGAGAGAAAAAC
>JABDOO010000001.1 GCA_013043295.1 Candidatus Nitrosopumilus sp. | reverse complement strand
TTCATCAACTTTAATTATTTTATAGTCCCATGATTTTTTTTCTTCATTCCAAAATACTGAATTAATCTCAGATGGCCCATCCATGAATTTGGTGCTTTTAGGTACATTAATTAATTTTCTATGGATTTAGATTTTTGAAATCTAGGCATTTTTCATCAAATTCGTTGAGGTATTGTTTTGCATTAATTTGGGTATCTATAACGTATAATTCACATGTTTGGGAATCTATCATCTGACTGGTATTGTTGCTATTTGTCATAACCTGCAAGGATAGAATACTGACAAGTGCAATTATAATTATTATGGCAAACTTGCTAGAGTAAATGTCCATTCTTTTTATTTGTTAATTTCAAACTTAAGTATACTGATTTGGAATTTCATTTTTCTAACAACTCTAAAATCTCTGAATTAGTTTTAATCCATGTTCTAAGATAATTTAAAAATAATTCTTCTAATTCATCCATTGGTAAATTGGCATATCTTTCATCTGCTCTAAGATCATTAAATTGTTCATGTAATTGCTCTAGATTTATTTTTTGTTCATCGTTTGTTTCCTTTAATTTTTTAACAACTTCTTCTAAATTCATATTTTTAATTTAGCCTGTGTGGTTAAAAACACTTTTTATAAAATCTGTAGAAGATAACAGATCACTTAAAAAAATACCTTTAATGGAAATTCTAGGCTCAAATCTTAGATGATTGACCATTTTGAAATTGAAACTACAAAGGTATACATGAACGATAAGGGAATAATTGCTATGACTAAGAAATTACCTCATGGCCATAATATTGGTGGCGGCAATAGACAGAAAAGACGTCAAGAGTTTAAAAAAAATAAATCTGATTAGAATTAGCGATTTTTGTTAGAATCTTTTTTCCTTTTTTGATATTCCATATCTGTTGGACATTACAGATATCGTAATTATACATACAGTTGATTTTTTTATCATACGGCAACAACCTTGAACTCATCTGTCTTTAGTAGATAACAGTAATTTGTAAAGCATGATTTTATTTTTTTCCTGTTATCTCTAGAAATTCTTCTAGATCGCGATCTATAAAGCTTGTGGATAAATTGTTCTTCTTATGGATTTGCAGTTGTTATTGCGCCCTGTGCTGCAGAGCCTACAAGTGTTGCATATTTTGCAAGAGCTCCAGAAGTATAGTTAGGTTCGGGTTTCTTCCATTGTTGTTTTCTTTTTGCCATCTCTTCTTCTGATACATGCAAATCAATTACAGAGGTTTCTGTATCTATTGTAATTTCATCTCCATCTTGGATTAATGCGATGGGGCCTCCAACATATGCTTCAGGTGCAACATGACCTACCATGAATCCTCTAGTTCCACCTGAAAACCTTCCATCTGTTACCATTGCTACTTTTTTACCTAAACCTTGTCCTACCAGAGCTGCAGTTGTGGCAAGCATTTCTCTCATGCCTGGTCCGCCTTTAGGCCCCTCATATCTAATTACAACGACATTGCCTTCTTCCACATCTCCTTTGGCAACTGCATCAAAGGCGTACTCTTCTCTATCGAAGACTTTGGCTTTGCCAGTAAATTTTGTCATTTCAACACCTGCTGTTTTGATTACTGCTCCTTCTGGAGCAAGACTTCCTTTGAGAACTACAGCAGTACCTACTGAATGTAGGGGATTTTCAATTGGTCTGATGATTGATTGTTCTGGTTCAGGAATTTTCATTGAATCTAGATTTTGCTGTAATGTTTTTCCAGTTACTGTAATACAATTTCCATTAAGTAATCCTTTATCTGCTAATTTTTTTAGAACAAATGGGATTCCTCCGATTTTATCAAGACTGTTCATTACATAATTTCCTCCTGGCTTCATATCTGCAATATGTGGTGTCTTTTTTCTAATTCTTTCAAAATCATCATAAGTTAATTTTATTCTAGCTTCATTAGCCATTGATAATAGATGTAAAATTCCATTTGTTGAACCTCCAACAGCATTTAGCATTACAATTGAATTCTCAAATGCTTCATAGGTCATGATGTCTCTTGGTTTGATGTTTAATTCTAATAATTTGGCACATGCTGCTCCTGTGTCATAAACCATTTTGTTTCTACGGTCATCTTCAGCAGGAGGACTTGCACTTCCAGGCAAGGCTAATCCGATAGCTTCTGAAATCGATGCCATTGTATTTGCAGTAAACATGCCGCCACATGAACCTGAACTTGGACATGCTGTATTTTCAATATTTTTTAACATCTCTAGAGAAATTTGACCTGCATCATATGCTCCAACTGCTTCATAAACATCTACAACTGTAAGCTCTTTACCATCCAGAATTCCTGGCATTATTGTTCCTCCATACACAAAGACTGATGGTAGATTGAGTCTGGCCATTGCCATCATTGTTCCTGGTAAACTTTTATCACACCCTGCAATTCCTACAATTCCATCATACTGATGTGCTCTGACCATTAGTTCTATTGAATCTGCAATTACTTCACGTGATATCAAAGATGATTTCATTCCTTCATGCCCCATGGCAATTCCGTCACTTACTGCTATTGTTGAAAATATTCTTGGTGTTGCTCCATTTTCTGCTACTCCTCTTTTTGCCTCTTCTGCCAATGTTGGTAACAAAATATTGCATGGTGTTGCCTCATTTCCTGTATGACATACTCCGATGAATGGTTTACTAAGATCGTTATCATCTAGTCCCATAGCTTTGTACATTGCTCTGTGTGGAGAACGTGCTGTTCCTCCTACAACATTTTTACTAGATATTTCCATAACATGTCAAATTTAGATTGCTATAATTTAGACTTTATTGCATTTTTTGATTGAAAACTTTCACTGAGTTTAAATTGTAACTATTTTGAATATTTTCATGGAACAAAAAGCACTAGAATGCCCTGTTTGTAAGAGCAACAAGGCTGAGATTGCTGGTGATGATGTCAAACTTAGTGGTCGTTTTAAGGATAAGGAATTCCTTACAACTGAATTGACTGTTTTACGATGTTCAATGTGTGGATATTACATGATGTTTGACAAAAATGCTTCATCCTTTACTACTAAAGATGAAACTTGAAATTATTATTTAACTAATTCTTGATTTTCTAATTGTAATAGATATCCTTCAATCTCTTCAGGAGTTTCTGAACCATAAACAATCAAAATTCTGTCATCTTCCATGATTTCATAATCTCTAATGTCTGAGACTTGTTCTCTATTGATGAAGAATTTTAGTTTATAATCCTCATTTGTACAGAATTGTTTTCCATCTGGGAATATGTAACATTGATCATCAAGACCAATTGATAGTGTCTCAAATAGATATCCTAAATCTACTCCCGTAGCATGTTTGTGTATTGTTGAGCCATCTCTTCCCTCAAAATGAATCCAACTTGATTTTATTTGGAATGCTGGACTAGAAAATTCAAAAGTATCGCCAAAAATCTTTACTAGAATTGCTGCATGTGAGTGTTCACTACCTAGAGCCCCTGCATTTTCAGGGCCTCCTGGAGCAGTCTCAGTCATATTCAAAAACATGTATGCTGCATAGCCGACTATAACTGCGATTACTGCAAAAACACCAATTGCGATTAGAGTTTGCTTTCTTTTTTCTGCAGAATGTTTTGTAGCGTAATTTTCACGTTTTGCCTCACGTTCTCGTCTTTCTTTTCGGCCCATTGGATAGTTCAACTCTAAAATTTACCCTAATTAACCATTCGTAACTATTTGATGCTCCACTACTTTGGAATGCATTTTGCACAAATTACGAAAAGAGTTCATACTGATCGATACTGTTTTTGACAAGACCACTTGTAATGTAATTTCTTTTACAGTTCATGTGAGTTGCAAAGAGGGGTTTATTCATGATTTTGTGTGGTTTGAGATTTTATCCACAAAAAGATGCATGCATTGTGGAGAAGAAGAAAACTAAATCTTTACGAGTTACATTTAGAACCTAATAATTTGTGCCTGAGAAAATAATTATTTGATTTTTAATTAAATAAAAACAATAAATAAAATCATAAAATCTTGTTTGCTATGGGTTGTATATTTTGTGATATTTTAGATGGAAAAAGAGATGGTCATTTTCTCTATGAGGATGAATTGCATGTTGCATTTTTAGACAAATATCCAATTGATGTTGGACATAGTTTAGTAATTCCAAGAAAACATCATGAAAGAATTACAGATATGAATTCTGAAGATGTTGGAAATGTTTTTTCAATAGTTCCTAAAATTGCAAAAGCCATTTTAGAGGCAACAGGAGCTGATGCTTTTAGTCTTGGTCAAAATAATGGAAGGGCTGCCAAACAAATAATTCCACATGTCCACATTCACATTATTCCAAGATACAATAGTAAAGGTACCATCTGGACAAAACGTCAAATTTCATCTGATGCCGAACTTTTAGAATTATCAAAAAAAATTCGTAGTCTTATTTAGAGTGACCTGGATTATATCTCAAGATTGCTCCTATTTTCCCCAAACTTGCAAGCATGTTTCCGTGTTCTGCACTCCCTGAAATAACTTCTAACTGTGTTCCTGTTTTTGCTGCAAGTAATTCTAGATAATCTACAATGTCTTGCTCATTAACTTCAACTTCCATTGATTTACAACCTGGGCACGGATTGTTTGCAAATTCTGTTTTTTTTGGAATTACAAGGGGCCTTTCTACAATCTCTTCTTGAATATGTTGGCATCTTTTGCATTTGCCTTCTACTCTATGTAAGTTGGTGTTATCTGTAATTAGTAAAATCTGAACAACATTGTTTTTTAGATACTCTATCACTTCTTGTAATCCATATGCCCCTTTACCTGTATTGGTATTTATCTCACGGAACAAATCTTCGACTAGTTTCTTTTCTTCTACCATTCTGAAATTCCCTAAAATGTCTGCAGATTTTGCAAATGCTTCTCGAATTCCTTCTGCTCCTGAATATGATGCATCTATAGTGTTTATGATGTTATTTTGTAATCTGTATTCTAAATAATTTCCATTAATAAAATCCTCTTTGGTTGGGCCTGGACCTGAAATTATTAATCCTTTGACTGGGTAAATATCAATGAAATATTCTCTCGTAGTTTGCGCAACCCTATTGTAAAAATAAGACAATTCCATTTCTCTTAATTTTTGAAATCTTTTTGCTGATTGTCCACCTTGTCTATGTTTACCAGCTACACCAGAACCTGTTTGGGATAATACCTCAATTTTATCTCCATGTAATAATCCCCATCCTGCGTCTTTGGCATCAATTGCCAAAAACCCTATCAGGTTGTCATCCTTTAACATGTCCTTTAGGATATCAACATGAAAATGATCATCACATCTGTATAGATATTGATTCAAATCTTTTGGTGGATCTACTTCCCACACTGTAACAACTTCGCTGCCTAATGGCCCTCCTTCCTCTGGAGGTAATGCTCCACAGAACATAACCAATCCCCGTTCAGGGGTTTTTTTGTACAGTTTCAACCTTTGAACAACTTTGCCTAGTGAATCAACTACATGTGATCTAGTCAAATCTGATTTTATGTTATCTGCAGTTCCTTGTTCTTGTTGAAGTGTACTAATAATTTCATGAAGTTGCTTTCCTTTTGGAATATACACTGTGATTAGTTCTGTACCTCTGCCTGACTTTTGAGATAATTCTTCCAAAGTTTTCCTAATTTTATAGAGTTTTACTGAATCTTGTTTTTCAATATTTATTTTAGGCATTATGGTTTATCCTTAATTTGCGAATATATCTTTTTGAATAAAATCCTCAAAACTATAATTCATCAAATGTTTTAAGAAATACCTCTAATGGTTGGTTTCCTCTTATTTTGATAATTTTTTCATCGTTAAATACCAAAAATGATGGGGTTGCATCAATTCCAACTTCTCTACCAAATTCATAAAGTTGGTTTACCTTATTTTGAAATTTATGCTCATCCAGACATTCATTGAATTGAACTAAATCCAGATTTACCGTAATTGCAAATTCATCAAGAGATTCTCTAGTAATCCATCCTGTTCTTTCACCTTTCCAATTATTGTATAATTCATCATGATATTCCCAGTATTTTTTTTGTTCATGTGCACAGTATGTGGCCTCAGCACCTAAAATTGAATCAGGACCATTTAATGGAAAGTCTTTGAATACAATCTTAACTTTTCCTGTTTTGACAAATTCTTCTTCAATTGTTTTTAATGTCTCTTGATGAAATTTGTAGCAATATGTGCACTGATAGTCTCCCCATTCTAAAATTGTAATCGGTGCGGTAGATTCACCTAAAATTGGAGAACCCCCATCAATTAATTTTGAAGCGGTAAGAACACTGTTGTCTGTCTCTGATAAAAAATAAAGTGATAAAAACGCCCCTGTAATTATTCCAATGACTATGGGGATTACTAGCAAATAGAATTTGGTCATAAAAAAACTAAAATTATTTCAAGTAAATATCTTCTGAACCCTAGATATGATTTTCTAATACTGTCATTATTTCTGATACTTTTTGACTAACCCCTCTTTCTTCTTGATTAATTGTAATTTTCTCTAATTTTTCAAATATCTCAGAATTATTTATCATATGGTCTAATACATCAAGTGAAAATGGTTTTTCAATCACTGCAATGGCTTTATTCAACTGTGTCAATACGTCAAGCAATGTTTTTTCAAGATATCCTGACGCAAAAATTATTTTCTGCTGTGGATTTATTTCTAAAATTTTGACTGACGCTTGTAATCCTGTCATAATTGGCATCTTTTGATCAAGTATTACCACATCATAGTAATTTGCAGGTCCTTGTGCATCATTTTTTCTTTTGTACATGTCAACACATTTACTGCCATCAGTAACTATGGTGACTTCCTTACCTCTTCCCTCAAGAAATGTCTTGTAGAGTTTTAAGATGTCTATTTCATCATCAGCGATTAGTAATCTTGATGTTTCTTTTTTTGGTTCGTTTGTTTGATGGATATTTTCTTCACCTATTTTCATCATTTGTAATTTTATTGGTCCTAGTATTTTTGATTCTGCTAATCTGCCAAAAATTCCTTCACATAGTTCTGCAAATAAATCATAATTGGTGATGATTTCCTGTTCTTTTCTTCCACAAATTTTTACCATTGTTTGCATGATTGATTTGTATCCGCTTCCGCCATACAGATCAATTAACTCCCCCTGTATGATTTCTGATAGTTGCTTTTCATACTGGTTCCCAGTCCGATTTGAATTGGATATGTCCATCTTACAAATAATGACCGTCAAAATCTATCAAAAAGAGCAGTATGTTAGATCTTAAACTAACATAATTCGTTAATTTTTACTGATTTCTTAATGAATTTCATAGGCATCCAAGAGCTTAAATATATTCAGAGAATGTTGTTTTTTATGTCTGAATCAAAACAAATCAGTGTCTCAAAGACTGGTGTTTCAAAATTAGCCATTATTGCCTTAGCTATAGTATTTGCTGCAGGATTATTTGTGGTTGGATTTGATCAAGGACATATCTTTAGTATTGTTTATGGAGAACAAGCATTTACTGATCTTTACATTCATGAACTGACACATGATATGAGACATGCTGCTGGTTTTCCTTGCCATTAGTAATTTACTAGAATGAAAACTATTCTTTTTATTGTCATTGTCTTACTCTCTGGTGCATTTGCAGGCCTAATTCATGGGATTGTAAATTTTGCAATTGTTGAGCCCTATCTTGATCAAGCAATAGGAATTGAAAATCAAAACCTCTTTGATTCTGGAGAGGAAGAGGATACTCCCCAATTTTGGGCAGAATATGATGGTTACCGTACTTGGCAAAAAAGTGGTCAAATACTTGCTGGTGTAATATTGGGAACCTCTGTTGGTGCTCTCTTTGGAATTGTTTTTGCATTGTCTAAAAACTCTCTACCTGGCGCAAACAATGTAAAAAAATCCCTCATTCTAGCTGGAATAATGTGGTTTACCATGTATTTGATACCTTTTCTAAAATATCCTGCAAATCCTCCAACAGTTGGTGATGGGGAAACAGTTGTTCTTAGGGCAATTTTGTATCTTTCATTTATTGCAATCTCTGGGTTATCTGCAGTAATATTTTATAAATTATCAAAGAGATTTGATAAAAATAAAAAAATTATTTCTATAATTGGATATGCTATTTTCATATCTGCAGTGTTTATAATAATACCTGAAAATCCAGATGAAATTAGTGCTCCCATGAATCTAGTAAATGAATTCAGATTGATGTCGGTACTTGGAGTTTCATCTTTTTGGATATCTGTAGGAGTTATTTTGGGATTGCTTTGGAACAGAATTGAACCAAACTAAAACATCTTTCATCATTCACAATTATTCTGAATCCATAGAATGAGAATTACAACATCTCGTTTAAATATACGTACAATATTTTTTGTTATTACATGTCACGAAAATTAACATTGCCTCAATTAAAAAAATACGATATTACTCAAAAAGTAATTGAAGCGCTAGCTGATTCTGAATCAAGAGCTATCTTGTTTTCTATTATCAAAAAAGGTAATACAGCAGCTGAGCTTTCAGTAAAACTAAAAATTCCTCTTAGTTCTGTATACAAAAAATTAACCGATCTTGAAGAATTAACATTAATCGAAGTTGAAAAATGGATGATATCTGATAGGGGTAGGAAATACAAAGTTTATCGAAGTCGAATAAGCAAGGCTGATATATCTATAAAAAAACCTGAACCTAGCCTTACTCTGATTCCTAACTAAGTGA
>JABDOO010000140.1 GCA_013043295.1 Candidatus Nitrosopumilus sp. | reverse complement strand
TTTCTAGTTCATCATTAAGTATTGCATTTGCTGATAGTCATACTGACACCTCTAAAGATGCAAATTCAGTATCTTCTGATCAGATGACTGCAGAAGAAAAACGTAAGATGGCTCAATTAGAAGAAGAACGTAGACAACAAGCACAAGAAAAACTAGAAGAAAGAAAGCAGCAAGCCAGGGAACAACTAGAAGAACGTAAAAAACAAGCACAAGAAAAGCTAGAGGAAAGAAAACAGCAAGCTAGAGAACAACTAGAAGAAAGAAAACAACAAGCCAGAGAAAAGCTAGAGGAAAGAAAACAACAAATTCGAGAACAACTAGAAGAAAGAAAACAACAAGCCCGAGAAAAATTGGCTGAAAAAAGAGCAGAATTACAAGAAAAAGCTAGGGAAAAAAGAGATCAAATTCATGATAATATTCAAGACAGACGAGATGCAATAAAAGATAGAGTTGAAGAAAAAAGAGATCAAATTAGAGACAACATATCAGATAGAAAAGAAGAGATTCAATCAAAAATTTTAGATGAGCGCTCAGATCTAAGAGAGAAATTCCAAAACAAAAGGGGTGAAATAATTTCAAATCTAAAAGACAAGGCTCAAGACAAACGCGCTGAAGTTAAAGAAAGAATCCAAGACAAACGCGCTGAAGTTAAAGAAAGAATTCAAAATAAAAAACTTAGTATTCAAGAATTTCGTGATTCTCTAAAAGATAGAATAACTGATCAAGTGGAAGCTAAAATATCTGATCAAATCCAAGACAAAGTAACATTAGAAATTAGAGATAAAGTAAAGGATGCTGTTAAAGATAAAATTAAAGATAAAGTTAGTCAAGATACCCAAAATAAAATCAAAGATCAAATTCATGATAGGGTAGAATTCAGAACCGATTTAATTAAATCAAAAATACAAGAAGTTGGGAAAGATAAATTTAGACAAATTGTAATTGAACATAAAGAGAAAATTCGTGCTGAAGTAAAAGAGAGAATTGATTCAATTAGAGATAAGGTAAGATCATCAGACTTGATTGATAAAGTTGAAGATGGAAGTTATTATGGAGACATAATAGAACTTCCAGAAGAAGACACAACAAATTATGTTCTAAGTTTCCAAGGTGATGCTTATAGTACTTCAAATGCAAATGACGTAAAAGCAGTATCTGGTGATGTTAATCTGGAATTAGTCAGATTAGGTGATTCAGGTGCAACTCTAAAAGTAATTGGTGGACAAATTGTCATAGAGAATGTAGCTACTGGTGAATTACACAATGTACATGATGTAGCATTTGGAAGAAGTAGAGCTAACTTTGATAATAATTCATTACAAGTTGCAATAAACACAGTTGATACAAATGGTCAGCCACATACATTTGCCATGTTAATCAAAATGGATGGAATATTTCCTACAGAATTAGGGTCATCAATTGATATTGTTGCTACAGATGGTAAGAGTAAATCTGGAACTCAATGGATTCTAGATTTTGTAGGTTCATTAGCAGTTGATGATCCTGTGCCAATAACTGCCTTTGAAGATGTTGAAGCAATAGCAGAAGTAAATGAAGTGGTTGAAGAATCAATAGATGATTGTTATGAAATGACACTCGCTGATTTCTATACTGATGCAGATTTGGAAGGCCTATCTGATGAAGAACTTGTAGACCTTGAAGCCGATCTTCTGGCAGAGATTTGTGCAGAAGTAAGTGTTGAAGTAGAGCAAGTGGTAGTTGGAGACTCCACATGATATTCAAACCATTATTTGCTCTGACTGCCGCTTTGATTCTTGTTTCTTTTAATTTAGTATATGCTGAGGCAAGTTTGTATGATATTTTAGATTATGATGTAGGTTATGATATTGAAAATGGTGAAATCCTTGTAATGAATTTAGATGTTGATACAACATCATTGATAATAGAAATAATTTCATTTGATGATGGTTTTATAGAACTTAACATTCCTAGAGGATTGATTGATGCAACATTTGATGATGAGGATGATATCTTTTTTGTATTAATTGATGGAACAGAATCAGATTATCTTGAAATTAATTCAGCTGATAACACTAGAACTTTGATAATTCCATTTTATACTAATGATCAAGAAATTGAAATTCTTGGAACAAGTGTTTTATCCTCTACTCCAACCACAGTAGAAATCCCATCTTGGGTAAAAAATAATGCGGGTTGGTGGTCTGGTGGACTAGTAGAAGACTCAGATTTTGTAGCTGGAATAAAGTATTTGATAACAAATGGTGTTATTGTTATTCCACCTACTGAAGCAGGTGAGAACACCACCGAAGAAATCCCATCTTGGGTAAAAAATAATGCGGGTTGGTGGTCTGAAGGTTTACTAGATGATACCGACTTTATTGCAGGTATTCAATATCTGATTACCAATGGAATTCTAGTAATCTGAATTTATTTTAAATTACACTAATATCTAAAATGAATTAAAAAAATCTAAAATATTTTGAATTTAGCTAGTCGGATTCATTGCAGCTGCTCTTTCTTTTACCTTTTTGTCTATAACTGCATTAACATATTCGCCTTGTTGTACTTTGCAATTACCAATATTTACTGCATATCCGTCAAAGGTTTCTGCTATACATCCTTCATCAGTGATAGCTATCACTTTCACTCTTTCAATATATTCCTCTGGTGATACATACCACATTAGATATGATAATAGTAAAACTGCACCTACCAGAATTACTCCTGCTATTATGAAAATAGATTTTTTATTTGATTGATTTCTTGATTGATTATTTACTGCAGACATGATATTGTTATGTGATTTTCAAATAAAAGGCAGATAGTTAAATCTCAAAAATGATTTTCATCAAAACAAATCAAATTTAGTACCAAAATTATCCTATTTTACAACAACTTTTGCTTTGTAGACCTCGTGATATCCACCAAATTGAAAAAACTAACACACCCACTGAAATGAATTTTAACTCTAATCCTTGCATAGGAAATAATGATAATCCTCCTACTGCTCCTAAAATAACTGCTAGAGGTGCTGTACATGCAGGACATCCTGGTGTAAATGCTGCAAATGCACCTCCTAAAACTGCAGAAGAATTGGTTTTTACTGAATTCATCATCTTCATTCTTTTAATTTTAAATGCCATCATTGCAAAATTGATACCTGCCAAAGCTGAAATTGTTATTGTTAAACCTAATGAAGTAATAATGTAATAGGGCATAATCTCTATTGTAGTGCCTAAATGCTCTGCAAACATTGACATTGTTAAAAAATAATAGATTATCCCTAACCCTGTACCACTAATTATTGCAATTGTGGCATATCTTTTTGTTGTTAATACGTTTGAAATTAATTGTAATTTACTTACCAAGTAGGTTCATTTACAATTCATCATATTTTAACTATCTTTGACTAACCAAAGACTATTAGCCTTAGGTATTGATCAAAAAATATGACTGAATTTACATCTGAAGAAAAAACCATTCT
>JABDOO010000120.1 GCA_013043295.1 Candidatus Nitrosopumilus sp. | reverse complement strand
TTCAATATCAATTCAAAAATGATGTTAATATTTACAGTTGCACCATGACCTATCTCCAATATAGAAATTTCAAAAAATTACCTATTGTTTTACAGTGTATTGTAGCAAATGCCAAAAAAACTATGGAAGTTGATTTGGATAAAATGGAAGAAGCATTGATTATGGCAGTTCACGATGATGCCACTCAAATACGTAGATTATCTGAGGTTGTTAATAATTGAGCGTAATATTATATTCATACTTGAATAATTTAAATATCAAAACAACGGAAAGTAATTATCATGACTGAGATTGATACATTTTTTGCATCATCTATTGAAAAAATTATTCGTGATAATCTTGGTACAACTACATTTCAGAGTATTCAAAAGCGATTATTTGAAAAATATGGAATTTCTATTACAGAATCAATTAAAGAATTTCAAAAATTAGATTCTGTGCTTAGGGAATTCTTTGGAGCAGGTGCTGAGGGATTAGAAAAGAAATTCTTGGACAGTATTTGTTGTATAAAATCAAAAACTGATAGGGCTGAAAAAAGATTTACCATATCTGATCCTGCAATCAGTCAATCTATTCTGAAAGCATTTAGTGATGACGAAATGTCAAAAATTCTTAATGCCTCTATTGGAGAACCTTGGACGATATCTGAAATTTTAGAAAGATTAAACATTCCAAAAACATCAGGGTATAGAAAAATTAATTCTTTAATTGAAGATGGGCTGCTCATAAAAGCTGGCTCTGATTTTACATCAAATAGACGAGTCATTGATAAATACAAATCATTTTTCGACAATGTCAATATTGATTTTAACAATAAAGTAACTGTCAATGTACAGTTTACTCCTGAAGTAATTGCAAATAGTACAGTACTTCAAACCGTTTATGGTGAATAAATCTTCAAATTTTTACCTGCTTTTATCCTTCTAGATTCTTCAAAACTTTATCTCAAAATCTTATTACTGTAGGCATAGAAAATCAAATATTCTTTTATTGAACCGAAATGACTGTTTCATTTATGAAAATAGGCATTTATGGTTCTGGAACTACTGAATCAGCTGCTAAGAATATCAAAAAAATTCTAAGTGACTCTGGAATTGAATCCTTTCCAATTTCAAAATCAAAGAATAAACAAGTTGATTGTATCATAGTATTGGGTGGGGATAAGGGTGTTAGAAATTATTTTCATAGAACATTTGATTCAACTTTACCTGTATTAGGAATTAGTGAGGGTGAGTCAAGTGGGTTTTTGGCACAAATTGAATTACGTGAATTTTCCACATATGTTAATGTCTTAAAAAAACAAAATTATACTATAGAGGAAGTTCCTAGACTCGGTGTAAAAATTGACGGAAAAAATGTTTATCCTGTTTTAAATGATGTTGCAGTATTTTCATCAAAGAGTGCAATGTTGATGGAACATACTTTGCGTGTAAATGGTGATGAGGTATGGCACGATAATAGTGATGGAATAATCGTGTCTACTCCTATCGGTTCTTCTGCATACTCCATGTCTGCAGGCGGTCCAGTACTTTTTCAGGATTCTGCAGTATTTGAAATAATTTCTGTAAATTCACTTGATGTAACACGAAGACCAATAATTGTGTCGAATGATAGTTCTATAGAAATTGATGATATCTCTGCACGTCTGCATTGTGAAGTTGTTTTAGATGGATTAGATAGATACAAAGTAACAAAAACCGTTGAATGTACTCAATTTTTCCCTCCTGCAAAAATCATTCGACTGAAAAAAGATTCTACAGCAATATCTGCACTTGCAAAAAAGGTTCATCTTGCTGAGGAATTGCTTAGTATGCCTCCTAGCTCCAAATTACTTCTAAAAACGTTAGAGTATGAAGGATCACTAACTCAGAAAGATTTAGCCAATAAAACATTGCTTCCAGATCGAACTGTTCGCTTGGCACTAAGTCATTTGTTAAAAAAAGGATATGTAAAAAAGAAAGTTTCAATTCGTGATGCTAGGCAGAAAATATACGAAATTTCAAAAATTGAGTAATTTAGTCATCCTTTGGGTTGGAAAATTCTTTTGTATGTGATGAATCTTTGTATGTGGCATCCTCAATTCTTCTTTGAAAGTTTTTTCTGAGACAACTTTTAGAGCAAAAATCTTTTTCTCCTACCTCATATTCAATACCACATTCCTTACAATGATTCAATATTCTAATTGACAATACTCAAAATAGTATTTACATAATATTCCATATTCCCATTTTTGGAACTATTCTTTAAAATTATTTTTCAGATGCTGCTTTGAGAAATGCAGTAAATGATTCCTCAGGAAAACCTGGCCTACTGTTAAATTCTGGATGGAATTGAACTCCTAGATAGAATTTATGAGATGGTATTTCCAGTATTTCCATTCTTTTACCTTGATCACTATCGGCAGAAAATACAAGACCATTTTTTTCAAATTCTGGAATGTAATCTTTGTTAATCTCATATCTGTGTCTGTGTCTTTTACTGATCCTAGATGAGCTGTATATTTTTTGAGCATTTGTTTTATCTTTAATAATTACATCATTTGCCCCTAATCTGAGTGAACCGCCCATATCTGAAACTTGCTTTTGTTCTGGAAGTAAATCCACAATTGGATTTTTTGTATCTTCCTTGATCTCTGTGGAATTTGCATCCTCTAGCTTCAAAACATTTCTTCCAAATGCAATTGCAGCTAATTGAAATCCAAAACATATTCCTA
>JABDOO010000102.1 GCA_013043295.1 Candidatus Nitrosopumilus sp. | reverse complement strand
TCTTTATGGTGCATCAAGATCTGAGATTACAATCGAGGAATTTCTAAAAAGAATGAAAGAGGCAGGAGTAGATACTCTCCCAGGAACATCAGCTGAGATTCTTGATCAAAAACTAAGAGATGTAATTTCTCCAGGAAGAATAAGTGTTGAAAACTGGGAAAAAGTAATCAAAAATGCACACAAAATTGGAATTAACACCACATCAACTATGATGTTTGGACATTTGGAAACTCTTGAAGATAGAGTAAAACACATTGTAAAATTAAGAGACATTCAAAAAGAGACAGGAGGATTTACAGAATTTGTTCCTCTAAATTTCATTCATTCAGAAGCACCAATGTACAAACATGAATTACATGAAGGTATCCGCCAAGGAGGAAGTGGAAATGATGTTTTGCTCACCCATGCAATTTCACGAATCATGTTGAATAATTCTATTGATAATTTACAAATGTCATGGGTAAAAGAGGGTCAAAAAATGTCTCAACTGTTATTGATGTGGGGAGCAAATGACTTTGGAGGAACTCTAATCAATGAAAGCATCTCAACTTCGGCAGGTTCAGAATATGGCCAATTACTAAAACCCAAAGAAATTAGAAGAATGGTAAGAGAAATTGGAAGAGTTCCTGCTGAAAGAAATACCCATTATGAAATTTTGAAAAAGTTTGACGTGGAAGAAGAAGTTGAAGATAAGCTAGACACTGTATCAAATTCACAATTTGGATCATATGTAGAATTAATAAAAATTAATAAATTTAATTACAAAAATCCAAGGAAGCAATAATTTGTCAGCCTTAGAAAAGGCATTGAATCATTCAAAAAAAATAGGGGTTGACGAGTGCGACATAGTTAGAGTTAACAAAAAGATAACAACTGTCAGAATTACAGATTCTGAAATTGCAGAGATTAAACAAAACTTCGACGAAAGTTTTGGTATCAGATTAATTGCAAATAAAAAAATTGCATCCATGAAAACTACAAATGAACAGGAAATAGAGCAAACCATAGATAGTTCATTAAAATCATTATCAAATCTCAAACCAAGAGAATTTTGGAAAGGATTACCAGACAAAAATGAATACAAATACTTGGAGGGCACATTTGACAAAAAACTAGAGCAAATATCAGGTGCAAATAGTATGGATATCGCTCAAAATATGATTAATTCATCAAGTAATGATAAAGTTAACACGATAACAGGATCACTCAATATTGTATCAGAAAACTTTGAAATATTAAATTCAAACGGATTAAATTTCACAGACAAAGCAACATACATTTCAGGAATAATTAATGCAGAATCAGAACATGGTTCAATTCCAGTTTCAGGAATAGGACACGCAAGTGGAAGAACATTAGCAAACTTTTCTGCAGAGCAAATCGGGGTAGATGCTAAAACTATGTGTGTTGAATCAGTAAACCCACAAAAAATAGATTCAGATTCATATTCAATAATTTTTGAGCCATATTCTGTTGGGGAATTGTTAGCATTTGTAGTAGCTGCAAATTTTAATTTTAAAACATTTAGAGAAAAGAAAAGTTGTTTTTCAAACAAATATCAAAAAGAAATCGCAGTTGAACAACTTAGTTTAATTGATGACCCACACTCACCTGAGGGCATAGGGACAAAATCAATTGATGACGAAGGAGTAAAAACTAGTAAAAGGTATTTGATAGAGAAAGGGGTTTTCAAAAATACATACTCTAACCTGTTTGATAGTTACAAAGAAGGAGAAAAATCTACAGGTAACGCATCACGACAAGGTTCTCCATTAGGAAGAAGCGCAGAACCAATTCCCATATCTGCTCCACATAATCTAAAAATTGATTCTGGAGAGCAATCACAAGAGGAAATGATCAAAGAAACCAAAGATGGAATCCTAGTTGGAAGATTATGGTATACATATGCAGTGAATCCTATCAGAGGGGATTTTTCATGTACAGCAAGAAGCGGGATTAGAATTATTAAAAATGGACAAATAGTAGGTCCGGGAAAATCAGTAAGAATAATTCACAACCTTCCAACAATGTTCAATAACATTTCTGCCATTGGAAATGACCAAAGAAATGTAATTCAGTGGGCATCACTGCCATCAATTACTCCTTCAATAAAGGCCGAAAATATTGCAGTAAATTCAATTTAAACCTCAATTTTAGGCACAAATTACTTGAAAAAAGTAACTGCAAGGTATGCAACATACCCAACGGCAAGGCATACGCCCATGGCTCTGTTAATTATTCCAGTTTTTAATGCAATTAACAATGAGAGACTAAAGATAATCATAATTGCATAATCAACATAGACATCAGATCCCACCATGACACCGCCAAGAGCTGCACCAACTCCCATAATCATCAAAATGTTATAGATATTACTTCCAATGATATTTCCAACACCAATATCGGCATGACCTTTTCTAATTGCAATAATTGATGTAATCAGTTCAGGAAGTGAGGTTCCAATTGCAATTACAGTTAAACCAATTATCTTTTCAGATAGCCCAAATTCTTTAGCCAATATTACTGCATTATCAACTGTAAGTATTGCACCGACATACAACAGAACAATTCCAATTCCAATTAGTCCTGCAGATTTTAGGTAGATGTTATTTTTCCCTTGTTTAATTTCTTCATTATTTTCTTTTTTATTTTCTGCTCTTTGTTTCAGTGCATCTCTTAATGTATAATATGCAAATACACCCAAACCAGCAAGTAGTATTATGCCATCATATTGGGAAATTTCCCCATCAATAGATAACAAAACTAGTAAAAATGAAACACCAAGCATGATTGGAATTTCTTTTCGCAGTGTAGATTTGCTCACTGCAAGTGGAACTATAATTGCTGCAACACCAATTACCATACCAACATTTGCAATATTACTTCCAATGATATTTCCAAGAATGATTGCACTATGCTCTCCAGCTGCTGCAACACTTGCTGCAAGTTCAGGAGTAGAAGTACCATATGCAACAATAGTCATTCCAATTACAAGATTACTAATACGAAATTTTCTGGCAATTGCCACACCACCACTTACAAGCCAGTTGCCACCAAAGCACAACATAACTAACCCTACTACAGTGAGGATGGCACTTAATGCAATTTCCACAAATTGATTTTAAATTTTGGTTGTTTAAATCAGGTGATATACTATAATTTCACAATTCAAACAATTCAAGCTAATTCTGAAATAGCCGATCTAGGCATGATCAGGTGTAAAAAAACCAGCTGAGAAGATCAATAAAGCTCAAGTTAAAGACTAATAAGGTAACGTACCGTACTATACGGTATGATGCGAGCAAGACTAACATATGTGCCACTAGAAGTGGCAGACCAATTTGAGGATTTTATCATACATAGAGATGAGCAAGTTCTCGATGCAGTAAAAGCAAGAACAAAGGATTACAGTACGTTATCTTTACTGAAACTGTTATACCAATTAAGAGGCAACCCCATGACGTTTTCGGATTTGTATTCCAAGTCAAAGATCAGAATGAAAAAATCATTTCTAAATTATTTGCACTTGTGTGTAGACTACAAATTTATCAAAAAAGAAGCAGTTGGTGCAAACATGATCTATACAATCACAGACAAAGGCAGAGTAATGTTGAATCTATTCATGCAGAAAAATGATTACGCATGTTGACAAAAGTAATTAATCAGAACAAATCGACGTAAGCAGTGCAAAAAGAATTTCCAGAAGCCGAAGTCTTTGAAATTAAAAAGACCGAATTGAAAAATCCAATAATTTTTGCAGGATTTGTAGGGGCAGGTCTAGTAGGTCCAGTTGCAATTAATCATATCATAACAGAGTTAGATATGGAAGAGATTGCAGTTATGAGATCAAAATATCTTCCACCCTCAACTGTTTTCATGAGAGGCAGATTACGACATCCATTTCGATTTTATGCAAATAAAGAGGGAACAGTTTGTGCAATAATTTGTGAAATAACATTGAGAATGAACGGATTATATTCAATAGTATCATCAATTTTAGATTGGTCTGCTCAAAAGGGCTCCAAAGAAATTGTAATTTTGGACGGAGTAGCAAGTACAGAACACGATGATAAAGCATACTGTGCAGCAGAAGAAGATTTGGTAAGAACAATGGCAGACAAAGACATTAGCATGATTCCACAAGGGTTCATCACAGGAATCCCAGGAGGCATACTAAATGAGTGCCTAGTAAGAGACATCCAAGGAGTGACATTGTTAGCAAAAGCAAACAATCAGGCACCAGATTCTGCAGCAGCTTCAACTTTGATAGAGGCACTAAATCGATTCTATGACATGAAAATAGACACATCTGATCTGCAAAAAGAAAAAGACCGAATTCATTCAGAGTTCAGCGAATTATCTCAGAAATATGTAGAGCATAGAGAAGAGATAGCTGGAATGTACATGTGATCGAAACCATAGGCAAATTCTTTTATTCACAGCAGATACGCAACAAATCATGGCTCTAACCTACAAAAAAGCAGGTGTAGATATTTCTAAAATTAAACAAAGTCAAAGAGCAATTGGAAAACTAATTGCATCAACTCACAAACTACAGAAAAAAGCCAAGATGACTCACGGGTTTGGTCACTATGCAGGAATAGTAGAAATTCCAGGTGGAAAACTTTTGGCAACCCACACTGATGGTGTTGGAACTAAAGTAGTAATTGCAAACATGATGAAAAAATACCACACAATAGGAATTGATTGTGTTGCAATGAATGTTAATGATATTATTTGTATTGGGGCCACACCAATATCTTTTGTAGACTATATAGCTGCAAACAAAAATGATGTAAGCATATTTAAAAAAATTGTAGAAGGATTGGTAACGGGGGCAAAAAAATCTGCAATGCCAATTGTTGGAGGAGAAACTGCAATAATGCCAGACGTAATAGAAGGCAAGGGATTTGCATTTGATTTGGCAGGAATGGTAGTAGGATTATTGGAGAAAAAGGAGATGGTACTAGGAAATAAAATCAAACCCGGAGATGTAATTATCGGAGTAAACAGTTCTGGAATTCATTCTAATGGTTATTCATTAGCAAGAAAGGCATTACTTGGAAAATATTCTGTTAAAGACAAAGTAAAGGGAGTAGGAGTTATAGGAGATGCTTTACTAAAACCAACTGAAATTTACACAAAACCAGTACTAGAAATTAATCAGAAATGTAAAATCAACGGATTTGCGCACATAACAGGAGGCTCATTTACCAAGTTATTACGCCTCAAAAATACAGGATATGAGATAGACTCGCTTCCAAAGATCCCACCAATCATGGGGCTAATAGAAGAGCAAGGAGTAAAACCAGAAGAGATGTACAAGACGTTTAACATGGGCGTTGGGTTTTGTGTAGTCGCACCAAAAGATCAAGCAACAAAGATAAAAACAATATTCAAAAAATACAAGATCTCAAGTCAAGAAATAGGAAAGATTGTTTCTAAAAAAGGAGTTTTTGTAAACTCAATAAAAATTGCTTAAATAAAAAACATGAAAAAAATTTTGACCCGATACACCTTATATGACAGATTTTTCAGTGTTTAATAGGAAAAGATGGCAGCAGAAGCACATTTCATTGAAACCATTATCGGAGTAGGCATACTACTCTTTGCAGCAAAATTAATGGCAGAGCTTTTCCTTAGATTAAAACTTCCAATTGTCTTAGGTGAATTATTAGCAGGAATGATTGTAGGACCATTTGCATTAGGGGCATTCATTGTTGTAGATGGAAAACAGTTGCTTCAGATAAATGATGAAATCAAGATACTTGGCGAAATGGGAGCAATAGTGATTTTGTTCATGGCAGGATTAGAGATGACTCCAAAAGAATTCCTCAAGGGAGGTAAAGCATCATTTACAATTGGAACACTAGGAGTAGTGGTTCCATTCTTTGCAGGTCTAGCAGTTTTCCAAATGTTTGGATTTGACGCATTACAGTCAATGTTAATTGCAACAGCACTTACAGCAACAAGTATTGCAATTTCAGTTCAAGTGTTAAGCGAATTTGGAAAACTCAAATCAACAGAAGCTCGTTTAATTATCGGAGCTGCCGTTGTAGATGATATTTTAGCAATAGCAGTATTATCAGTTGTGATATCAATTGCAAATGCTCCAGGTGGAGTAGACAGCATAGACATTTCAGAAGTAACAATAAAAATTCTTCAAGTGTTAGGATTCTTTGCGGCAATGCTCATAGCAGCTGTTTGGATCATGCCAAAAGTTATCACACCAAGATTATGGAAAGCAAAAGGTAGCGT
>JABDOO010000087.1 GCA_013043295.1 Candidatus Nitrosopumilus sp. | reverse complement strand
GGTGAGGCTGAAACCTTTGTAACTAACTGTCCTATCTTTGAAAATTCTATAAAAATTAATCAATCTAAAAAAAGTTGGGATGGCTATCGAGGAAGGTTTGAAATAGTGGATGCAGAATTGAATTACCATGCTTGATGGTCTAAAGAGTAGTCTGAGCGATGCAATTAAAAAAATTGTAAAATCTTCTGGGATTGACGAGGAACTCATCAAGGAACTATCCAAAGACGTTCAAAGGGCATTATTACAATCAGATGTTAATGTACGCCTAGTTTTAGAAATTACAAAGCAACTTGAGGAACGTGCTCTAAATGAGACACCTCCACCTGGCTTGTCAAGAAAAGACCATATTGTAAAAATACTCTATGATGAACTATCAAAATTACTTGGAAATGAATCTGAATTTGATTTTAAACCTGGCAAACAAAATAAAATTATTTTATTAGGAATTCAGGGTAGTGGTAAAACCACAGTCGCATCAAAACTTGCCAAATTTTTATCTCGCCAAGGTTACAAAGTTGGTGTAGTAGGTGCTGATACGTATCGACCAGGGGCACTAGTTCAACTCAGAACAATGTGTGAAAAATCAAATGTTGAAGTGTATGGAGAAGAAAACAACAAAGATTCCCCAAACATTGTAAAAAATGGATTAAAACATTTTGCAGGGCAACCATTAGATGTTATACTAATTGATACTGCTGGTCGTCATAAAGAGGAACAAGATCTTTTAGAAGAGATGGATAGAATTAACAAAGTTGCAGATCCAGATCTGGCATTACTTGTAATTGATGGCACAATTGGTCAGCAATGTTTCAATCAAGCAGAAGCATTTCATAAAACAATTCCTGTGGGTGGAGTGATTATTACTAAATTGGATAGTTCTGCAAAAGGTGGTGGTGCTCTTGCAGCATCTGCAGCAACTGGTGCCCAAATCATGTACATAGGAACTGGAGAGAGAATAGATGATTTAGAAAAATTCTCTCCAACACGATTTGTTGGAAGATTACTTGGCATGGGTGATATTCAAGCCGTTTTAGATTTAGCAAAACGATTAGAAGATGAGGGCGATGATGTAAGAATGAAAAGAATATCCAGTGGAAAAATGAACATGGATGATTTCTTTTATCAGTTAGAAGAAGTAACCAAAGTAGGTTCTCTGCAAGGTCTACTTGATAGTATGCCAGGTTTATCTGGAATGGTAAAGGGTGATCAAGTTGATCAAATGGAAGGCAGAGTATCAAAATGGAGATATATTATTCAAAGTATGACAAAAGCTGAAAAGGCAGATCCTGATTTGTTAAACTCTTCAAGAATCAAAAGAATTTCTCGCGGTTCTGGATGGCCTGAAGGTGAAGTTAAAGAATTAATCAAGAATTATAAAAATTCTAAGAACATGATGAAAGCATCTAAAGGTCGTCAGATGCAAGGTACTCTTAGAAAAATGGGATTAGGATAACTTAAAACCGTAATTCCAATTTATAATGTCTAAATACCAACAAATTATTCCCACAGCAAATAAAATTATTAAAAAATATGATTTATGTGATCATTGTTTGGGAAGATTATTTTCAAAACAATTACATTTATCATCAAATAAACTTCTTGGAAAAAAATTAAAGAACAATCTTGCCATTGAGAGATGTTATATTTGTAAAAATTTATTTGAACACTTGGATCATTTTTTAAAATTAATGATTGATGTCTCATCAAACTACTCTTTTACTTCGTTTAGTGTAGGTGCGATAATAAAACCATCAATAGTGGACAAAGATGATTTTATTCGCTCTCAATTCAAACTAAAAGGAATTGATAGCATAAAGACTGACATTACTAAAGAATTAGGCCGTAAATATTCAAGAAAAACCAAAAAAACCATTGATCATCTTAACCCTGAAATTACATTTACTGTAAATTTGAAGGATGAGTCTTGTGAATTACGCTCAAAATCTATCACTCTATCAGGCAGATACACTAAAACCAAAAGAGGATATCCACAAAAACAAAAATCTTGTGAGAATTGCTTAGGTAAAGGATGTCGTATCTGTGATTTTCATGGTATCTCTAAATTTGATAGTGTCGAAGGAGTGATTTCAAAATTTGTTTTTAAAAAATTTGGAGGCACTATTGCCAAATTTACTTGGATTGGCGGTGAGGATCAATCTAGTCTTGTTCTGAATGCAGGTAGACCTTTTTTTGTTAAAATACAAAATCCGTTAAAAAGAAAAGCAAAATTATCGGATGTAATTTCTGATTCAATTAAAATTCATCATCTAAAACTGGTAAACGAGTCTCCAAAAAGATCTCTGAAATTTAATTCTACGATCAGAGTAAAAATTACTACAACTTCAGAAATTGATTCACAGGGTCTCAAAAAATTAAAAATTCTAACCTCAAATCCTGTGGTGGTTTATGATAAATCAGGTAAACGATCTGAAAAGAAAATTTTCAATGTAAAGTATACCAAAAAATCAAAAAATATGTTCAATTTAATTATCAAGGCAGAAGGTGGATTACCCATTAAGAGATTTGTAATTGGTGATGATGTTACCCCTGGAATTTCTACCCTTCTTGAATCTCCCTGTGTCTGTGAACGATTTGATTTTCTTGACATTGAAGTGTAATGATAACAATTAACTATTGGTAGAAATTCTAAAATCTTATGCCAATAAGAAAAAAAAATAAGCATATGAGACATGCTGATCAAAGGGCTGAAACACGCAAAAAAAAGAAAGCCGGCAAACCACGTTCTTGATCTAATCAACCTTTTTACATTCAAAATTATCGAGAGATAATATTGGATCCACTGGTTCGCTTCAAAGATGCACATTCTAAAGGAATAATTCCTGATGATGTTTTTGATTTAACACTAAAACGATTCCCAATCACTATCCAAGGAATCAATAGAATTGAAAAAGCATCTGGAATTCGTTACCCTATTGCATACGTTGAGCCTTCTCTAGTAATTTCATCGCCTAATTCGAATTCATATGAATTTGGAATTTTATTTGCAAGGACTATTCCTGTGGTTTTTGAAGATAAATTCCAGGTTGTAATACAAATTTCTGCACCGTTAGTTGCATATGGATTAAAGGGTACAATACATGCTATTTTGGCACATGAATTTTTACATTTCTTAGATTTGATGAGAAAAATTTCAAAAATGGAATTACTCTCTGATGAAATTTCTGGAAATTTATTTGAAAATGTATACAGTGATGAAACTCGTCTGTTTGAACCTCGAGTTGTATTCAAAGATCGTACACTACTCAACCACATCACAAAAAAATTCCCTGCCGGTTTTCGTGATTTTAAGCTTGAAGATAAAGTAATGAAATTTTGGGCAGATAGAAATCTCCCAAAATCTAATGTCGCCCTTGACACAAACACTGTAAAACTATCTGCTGAATCTCTTTCTAAAATTAAACTTGATCCTGCTTTTATTTCAAAAATGGAAATGATGGAAGAAAAAAGTTCAAAAATTCATAAAAAAAGACTCTATTGATTTTTAGATTTGTTTAAAAATTATTTTATTTTTTTTATTGATTAAATTCTGTAAAGCCACATTTACCACAAGTGTTTCTGTCTTTGTGTTGTGCCATGAATGTACCTTTTCCACATCTTGAACAAACCTTTCTAGTTCTTGATGCTTTTTCTCCTTCTACTTTGTAATATGATGCAATGCTGGGACTAGAACCTTTCTTACCTTTTTTCTCAACAGGCATTATTCAGTTTTCTCCTCTTCTTTAGATTCTTCTGCAGGAGCTTCTTCTGCTTTAACCTCTGCCGGAGCTTCTTCAGCAGGAGCTTCTGCTGCCTCTGCTTCTTTTGCTGCTGCTTCAGCTTCTGCAATTTTAGCTTTAGATTTGTCTAATCTTGAAAATATTGTAGGATTGATGTGTTTTTTAGCTAATCCTTCATCATCGTAAACATAGAAAGTTCCAGTAATGAGAGATTTACCAACTTGAGTTCTTAATCTCATTGGAATTACTACCTTGCCATCTAACTTGAATTCTTTTGAAATCATATCCACTGCCTCTAAACTTTTGAGTTTACCTGCTAGACCTGCAAAATTACAAGTTAATTCCCTTCTGGATAGGAAGGTATTGTTGACGTCTGCAATTGTCTCTATTATGGACATGTATCAAAAATCTCTAGATATTTCATATAAACCTTGATTGTAAATACAGAAGAAATTTATGAAATTCCTTCAAAACTATCTCATGGAACGTTATTTACTGCATTTTAAAAATGAGAAATATTTGCCCCAAAATTGTAGGGAACTTGCTTATCGTGCTAGAGATCTTGCAGCAGATATGAAAAACGTCTCAGTAAGATTAGCTAGAGTAGCTACGAAATTTATTGAATTTGATGTAGCAGCAGAAAAAGACGATTTAGATCCACTAGTTGAAAAACTATCTCCTATCGGAGAACTTGATAATGTGAGACATGTTGTTGAGGAGCACATTGACAAAGAAAAAGGAATTGCAGAAGGAATATTTTATTTTAACAATGAAAGATTTTGGGAATGCCATGAAGCTTTTGAAGGTGTTTGGAATCAATGCTTTGGAAGGGAAAAAGAACTTGTTCAGGGTATTATTCTAGTAGCTGTTGCTTTTGCACATGAGCAAGAAAATGAAGAGAGTATAGGTATAGGAATGCTCGGAAGAGCTTTAGAAAAGCTAGGCAGTTCACCTTCCATGTATCACTCAATAGATGTAGATAGAATTAGACAAAAAGCAAAGGAAATGCAAAAAGCAAAAAAACTAACTAGATTTGAGATTTAATTAATTCTAGTGATTTATCCACTACTTCTGCTCCTTGAAGTAGACCTATGCTTCCTTTCTTTGCTTGCTCTTCAGTCATTCTAGTAGTTCCATCATTTTTGATAAAATTACCTGATACTAGCACCGGAACTGGATCATCACTATGTCCTTTATTGATACATGGTGTTGAGTGATCTGCAGAAATTACAATTGCTACTTTACTGGAATCAATATTTTCAACAAGTGTTTTGAAGAATCTTTGATCAATCTCTTCAATATTCTTCATTTTACCTATGGCATCTCCATCATGTCCAAATTCATCTGGTCCTTTTAGATGAACATAAATTGAATTTTGAGTTTCCATTGCTTTTGCAGCAACTCTTGCTTTTTCTTCATAGTCTGTTAAACCTCCTGCCTCATACGCTTTCATTTTTAGCACTTCTGAAATTCCAATTTCAACTGGCATATCAACTATACATGAAAAATTCATACCATATTTTTCATTAATTGGAATCACATCAGGATATTTGTTTCCTGCATCTCTAAGTAAAATGCAACTTAGCTGCTTTTTATTTTCGTTCTGTCTCTTTTTGTTAATCTGACTGTCTTTCATAATTTTAATTGCTTTATCTGAAAATTCATTTACCAAATTTGCAGTAAATTTTGCATCGTCAGTATCTTCAAGAGGTAAGCATCTTTCAATTTTTAGAAAATCTCCTACTGCCTTTGCAACTCCCATTCCTCCAATGTTGCTGTATGCTGGGTCAGTGTTGGTAATTCTTGATGATAATTTTTGTGAATCCTTTCTAATTCTAACTGTAACTCTGTGTCCTATTGTAGGGGCAACTACTACTGAAATATCTGGAGATGATAACTCTATACTCTCTTCAATTTCTTTAGCAACTCCCATTGCGTCTTGTTTTTCAATATGTCTTCCTGCTCTTCTATCGATGATTACCTGCTCTTCATTTAATGTAGAATAATTTCCTCTGAGTGCTAAATCTCCGTCTTTAAAATCAATTCCAATTCCAATTGCTTCAATTACACCCCGACCCACATAATCTGCATGTTTGAATTTGTATCCTAACATATTGAATACTGCAATATCTGATTCTGGAGCAATTCCTTTTCCCACAGAAATTACTTCACCTATGACTCCATTACTTGCAATTTTATCTAATGTTGGAGTATTTGCAGCCTCCAATGGTGTTTTTCCATCCAAATCTGGGTGTGGCAAGTCTCCTACTCCATCCAAAAGAACGTAAATCATGTGAATATCAGAATTATCCAAAATATTCCCTGATTAATCGAAATCTAATGCTCTCCTTTAAATCTTGCAACAAACTATGCGATCAAAAAATTTCTAATCAATAAAATACTGATTTTAATTTTGAATTTGTTTTTCAATTATTTGATGAAAGTGCGATTTTCTTAATCTTGGTATTTTATTTACAAAAATTATTTTGAAAATTGATTTCTATTAGGTCTCAGTAAACGTTTTAACAGACATTTTACTTCAATTAACCATTATGGGGGATATGCGCAAAGATTATGTTTCTGAGCGTTTTATGATCGTAACTAAAAAAGATGACAAAGTTATTGATCCAAAAAAATCTCCCTTTGCTCCTGGCAATGAATCAATGACAAATCCTTCAGTCTTATCTCTTGTAGCAAAAGATGGAATGTTACAACGTCTTCAAGACAATGATGATGATTATGTAAAAAATTGGGCTATCAGAGTTTTTGAAAGTAAAAATCCTATCGTATCAATTGAAACAGAAAATTCTTACAGTGACAAACCGTTCTATAGTGAACCTGCATATGGTTATCACTACATAGTTGTAGCATCTCCAAATGAAAAAGATTCTTTTGCAACAATTGATACTGAGCAATGGTCAAATGTTCTAGTTGTTGTTCAGGATAGATTAAGATGGCTTTATACCCAAAAAGGTGTTACATATGTCTCAATTTATGGGGATCATGGTGATTTAGCTGGAAATGCAAATCCCCATCCGCATCTCAACCTTTTAACTTTCTCTACCATCCCTCCTGTAATTGAGACTGAGGCTGAAGCATCACATAAGATACTAAATGAAAAGGGCGTCTGCCCAATGTGCCAGACAGTAAATGAAGAAATTAGTGGTCCTAGGCAAGTTCTACAAACTGAAGGGTTTATCGCATTTTGCCCTTGGTCTCCCTCATATCCCTACGAATTTTGGATTTCCCCAAAAAAACACACTACGAGTTTTTCTAAAATTACTCAAAAAGAAATCAATGACTTGTCTTTGATTTTAAGGGCTACACTTGGAGGGCTTTCAAAAACTGTCAAGAATGTTTCGTATAACCTTGTTTTCCATTTATCTCCTGAAAAGAAGAATAGTCGTCAAATACATTGGCATATTGAAATTTACCCCATTACAAAATCATGGTCTGGATTAGAACGTGGTTATGGAATTTTCTTAAATGATATCTCTCCTGAACAAGCAGCAGAAAAACTTGGGGCAGCTTGTAGGAAAGAATTAGCCAACCTAGTTGGTATCGTTTAATTTTTTGAATGGTTTATTTATCAACTAAAATCTGTTAGATTAATGGCAATAGAGAAATGGCTTGCAGTAACTAGTCTTGGATTATTTGCCATGTTTGCAGGTGAGATGATTTCAATCTATAATTTTATGACCGATGTACCTGATGCTATTGAATTTGCAATAAAATTTGATGCTGATCCAAAAATATTCCAATTCATTTCAATCGGTGTTGCCCCAGCTGGAATATTAGCTGCAGTGCCATTTATCATGAGCAGACGATATGGTTCAAAACCTATTGGTGGATTGATTGTTGCAGGTGGTATTGTAATGCTGTTGGGAATGCTTGTTTGTTATTCATTAATTGATAAAATTGATGATTCATACCTCACAGATGTTGTAAAATATGTTCCAATATTGTTTATGATCTTGTCTATTCCAGTAATTGCTGTTGGTGCTTTCTTGACAAAAGAAAAAAAGAGACGCCCAAAGAAAGAATTTTTCTAAATATTATCAAATCTTAATTCATTACCCACTTGTTTGAATCCTAATTTTTCATAAAATGGTTTTACATCATCTGTACAGTCCAAAATTGTCTTGTAGCAGCCTCGTTTTTTTGAGATTTCAAGTAAATATTTCATAATTTTTTCACCAATTTTTTGTCCTTGATATTTTTTGTTGACCACAACATCCTCGATATGTCCAACAACACCTCCATTATGGATGAATTTTGTTTCAATTAGAAGAGTTGTAGACCCGACAATCTTTCCATCTAATTCTGCTACTGCTATGATGTGATCTGGGTTTGGATTAATTTTCTCAAAAATATCTTTAGCTTTTGATTTATCTATACTACTTGCTTGTCTTAAAGAATCCAGTGATTCTAGAAATCCATTCCAAAGATCCTCTTCTTTTAATTCCCGTATTATTGGTTCACTCATTTCTTACCCTGTTTTTGTATGTGCTCCTGATTTGCTTTCATGTATGATTCTTTGTTGCCTATATCTGTAAAACCTTTTTTTGTAATGAAACTACTGACTAGTTTTTTATTTTTCATTGCTTTTTTAATTACATCATCCATTCCATAAGGTCTGTTCTTTGGAATCAGACTAAACACTTTTGGTTCCATAACATAGCAACCCATGTTTACATTTGCTTTGATTTCTGGTTTTTCATTCCAGCTTAACACTTTGCCTGTTTTTGATGTTTCAATTACACCATAAGCTAAATTAGTTTTGTATTCGTTTAGCCCCATGGTAACAAATGCTTTTTTTGTTTTATGCTGCTTAATCATATTTCGTAAACTAAAATCAAAGATGGAGTCCCCATACATGCAAACAAAAGTATCATCAATGTATTCTTCAGCTGTTTTTAATTGACCTGCAGTTGCTAATGTCTCCTTGGAAACAGCATATTCAATGGATACACCAAATTTTTTTCCATCTCCAAAATAATCTTCAATTGTTTTTCGAAGATGACTAACACAAAAAACAAATGATTTCACACCATTTTTTTTATTCCATTCTACTAGATGCTCTAAAATTGGTTTTTTTCCTAGCCGTAGCATGGGTTTTGGTGTCTTTTTTGTTAAAGGAAGTAATCTAGTACCTAATCCTCCTGCTAAAATTACTGTCTTCACATGTCCTATTTGAGATATGACTATTTATGTTCAAGGATGATTTTAGACTAGAATTTTATCCTGTAATTTTTGATAATTTTTTTAAAATATTTTCTGGAGTTTTTCCAAAAATAATGATCATTGGCTCTTTTCCAAAATCCCCTTTGTGAAAAATTACATCAGGTGCAAGCTTTAATTCTTTAATTGCTTTTTTAATTCCCCATGCTACAGTTGATCCTTTATTTTTAATATGGTTTGGTTCTAATGTCCTGTCATAACTTGAAACCAACAATTTTAATTTTTTAATTTTTAGAATTGTTGATTTTTGATATTTTAAATTTATTGCAGAACGAATGTCTGGAAATTTTTTATTGACTGTCAATAATGCAGTGGCAACATGTTTTGAACCACCATATGTTAGATTGCCTGCAACTGTAACATTATTTCCTGTTTTTACTATTCTTCCTGATATGCCCAAAATATCTTTAATTGTTTTGGGTTTTTCCTTAGAGTATACAAAATTAGTTTGGCATTCAGGGATGTTTTTGTAAATATTTTTAATTTCAATAAATTCATTAATTGATTCAGATAATTCTAAAAATACTCTGTCTTTATCTTCAATATCTGTAATCATAATTCCTTTTCCTAATCTTTTTGCATTTTTAATTGAATTATGTGCAAATTCTTTTGCAAATCGTACTGATTCTCTGACTGTTTTTTTATTTGATAGTGAAAATAATATGGCTGCTGAATAATTACATCCACTTCCATGATTAATACTGGAAATTTTATCTCCTGAAACTAGATAGTGGGTATTTTTTTCTAAAACTAAATCTGTTATCTTTTTGTTTTTTGCCTCAATTCCAGTGATGACCACATTTTTAGCTCCCATTTTTTGAATTCTACCTGCAATTTTCTCTATCGTATTCTTTGGATTAATCTTTGATTTTGATAATATTTCAGCCTCAAATTTGTTTGGAGTAATTATTGTTGCAAGTGGAATAATATATTTTTGAAAATCTTTAACTGCTTTCTTTTCTAGTAAAATTCCACCTGTAGTTGATTTAATAACTGGATCCACCACTATTGGAACTTTGATTTTTTTTAATTGCTGATAAATAATTTTAATTATTTCAGAATTGTACACCATTCCAATTTTGATTCCGTCTATTTTAAAATCAGATAGTACTGACTCTAGTTGATTTTTTAGAATTTTTTTTGATACTGGTTCAACCATTCCAAAACTTGATGTATTTTGACCCGTAATTGCAGTAACAACTGTTAATCCATATGCCCCAAATTTTGTAAATGATTTTACATCACTTTGAATTCCAGCACCTGATGAAGGGTCGGATCCGCCTACAGATAGCAAGTTCATTGGGTTTTCTTATTTTAAAGCACTAATCTGTATTTCCATTTAATGTGATATGTAAAATCCATTTTATACTTGAATAACTATCTGCAATTTGATGACAAAAATTCCAATGGCTGATGATTCTTCCCCTGAAATATTACAATGTACCACTTGTTTGTTACCGATGCAATATCAAACGATTAAGGATGATAAATTTCTCTGGCAATGTTTCAAATGTGGTAAACAATATCTCATTTCAAAAAATATGGATGACACTATGGAAGAAAGTTGGAGTCCTCCACGTTAATGGACATGTCTGAATTAGATTCTGCTAAATCTGAAAACCAAAAACTCCGAAATTATATATCACTAATTTCAGCTGAAATTGAACTATCTCAAAGACTAATTGAAATCAAACAAAATTTTGTAAATTCTCCTGATTTGGCCCGACTAACCGTGCCTATTTTAGAGAGAATTAATAAAATAAAATCAGATAAAGCAATTTTGGAAAATGAACTAAATCTCAATTAAATAATTAAGATGATGTTTGTGATACACAATCATTAGAACAAAACTCATCTTTCATACTGTAAAATTCTCTTCCACAATGTCTGCATTCTCGAATTGTTCTCATGTCTTCTATACTGCTCTATGACATAAAAGATCGATCATTTTTCTTAATATAGTGCCCACCTTTTTTGCTTCACAATTTTTTATGATTCTCACGATTGTTTAAATCAGGTAAAAACATAGAATACGTTATGGCAACTCAGATGACTTCCGCTAGAAGGGGAGTAGCTACTGATGAAATGAAACAAGTTGCAAAAGATGAGGACGTTTCACTTGATTGGCTAATTCCAAAAATTGCAAAGGGTTCAATTATTATTCCAAGTAACAATGTTAGACCCCAAAAAATTCATAACGTTGGTATCGGTAAAGGTCTGAAAACAAAGGTTAACGTAAACATTGGAACATCAACACTGAATGTAAACATAGATGAGGAAGTAGAAAAAGCTAAAGTTGCAATAAAATATCATGCAGATACTATTATGGATCTTAGTGACGGTGGAGACGTTAAGGAAATTAGAAGAACACTCTTAGATGCTGCCCCAATAACTTTTGGTACTGTTCCTATCTATGAGGCTTACAACTATGGAGTTGAAGTTCATAAAAATCCATTAAATTTAACAGAAGATGATTACCTTAATGCGTTTGAAAATAATGCAAAAGACGGAGTAGATTACACTACTGTCCATTGTGGCATTACCAAAGACATTGCAAAAAGAATTCTCAAAGTTCAACGATATGGTGGTGTTGTAAGCAAGGGCGGTACAATTACTGCTGCATGGATGTTAAAGCATGATAAAGAAAATCCATACGTTACCCATTATGATTACATGATGGAAATTGCAAAAAAATATGATGTAACATTTAGCCTTGGAGATGCACTACGCCCAGGCTCAATATTGGATTCTCATGATGAATTACAAGTTCAAGAAATGATAAACATCTCTAGATTAACTAAACGAGCACATGAGCAGGATGTTCAGGTGATGGTTGAAGGCCCCGGTCATGTTCCACTAAATGAAGTTGCAGCAAATGTACGTTTAGCAAAATCATTAATTGGTGATGTTCCGTATTACGTTCTTGGTCCACTAGTAACGGATGTTGCATCTGGACATGATCACATTGCAAGTGCAATTGGTGCTGCAGTTTCTGCAAGTGAAGGTGTAGATCTTTTGTGTTATCTTACTCCTTCTGAACATTTAGCACTGCCAAATGCTGATGAAGTGAAGGCTGGATTAATTGCATATAGAATTGCAGCTCATGCTGGAGATCTTGTTAAAATTCGTGACAAAGTAATCAAATGGGATATGGAAATGACTGAAGCTAGAAGAACTCTGGATTGGGAAAAACAACTTGCATTATCAATTGATCCTGAGGAAGCCGCAAAAATTCATAGCAGAACTGGGCAACACCCTGGAAATAATGTACCATGCACCATGTGTGGAGGTGCTTGTGTCTATATGATGTTGCCACAACAGAAAAAATACGATAAAGAAAACGAAAATCTACAACAAATTGAGTAGTACTTTTTGAAGACTAGGAACTGTTTCGAAATTCTTCAATTCATCAATGTTAATCCATTTGAATTCTGAATTTTCCCAATTAAGTTTGATTGTTGGATTGTGGGATTCAAATAAAAATGGAAAAATTTCCCATTCATGATTTTTGTATTGAGGTGAGTTTATCCTCATTTCTTCATTGGCTTTGATCAAAGTGATTTTGTCTTCTGGAATTCCTACTTCTTCAAAAATTTCAATTTTTGCTCTTGAAAGTGGTTCTTCATCGTTTTCAATAATTCCGCTAATTCCTGCCCACAATCCCTTCATGGATTTTACTTTCTCACTTCGCTTGAGAATCAATAATTTGCCATTATCTCTAATGAATGAAGTTACAATTTTTGTTGAACGCATGTCTGCTATTTTTCAACTGCTTTTACCATTTTTGTCATTCTTTTGTAAGATTCACTGACATCTGTATGTTTGGCTAGTCTTTCTTGACATTCTTTGATGTAGTTTACTACTTCTTCAGTTTTTGATTCTTGCACGGCAGTTAATAATCTGCCAATATCTTTCCAAAGTTCTTCTGCAACTCTGCGAATTTCTGGATTTGCAATGATTGTCTCAATTAGTTCTGGAGATTCTGTCATTATGCTTTCTGCTAAAGTTTTTTGAACTCTGAATGTGGTTCCAGACATTTTTTCAGTAAGATTCATTTTTTCATCTTTTGAAATGATGTTTGCAAAAACTAAATTCATCAAATGTGTTAATCCTAAAATCACTGCAATTTTTTTGTCATGCTCTGCAGCATCGATGGTAACAAAGTTTGCACCTTCAAATAATGTTTTTGCGACAGTTAATTCTTTTTTAGCATCTTTTATTGGAACTGAAATAATGTTTTGACCTTTAATCGTTTTAGTTCCTGGTCCAAACATGGGATGTATACAAATTGGATTGATCTTTGCTGGCATTTTTGATAGAGATGATACTACTTTGGATTTTTCAGATGATATTTCTATAAGATATGTTCCACGCTTCATCTCTTTTGCAATTAATCTAATAATTTCTGGTGTTCTTCTAGTTGGTGTGCACAATACAACATAATCTGCCTTTAAAATTCCGCCCACTAGTGATTCTGATGTAATGGTGTCTTTTCCCATAATTTTATTTTCTGTATCATAACCTGTAACTTCATAGCCTGCTGCTGCAAAATATTTCACAAACCACTGACCCATTTGGCCTCCTGCACCGATAACTGTAATCTTCTTCATTGATTCTCACTCATGATGTCGCTTAGTATATTCATTCCTTCAATCAATACCTTTTCATCTTGACATGCTGAAAGTCTGATAAAATTTTTGTAATCTCCAAATCCTTCCCCTGGAGCTACTGCCAACCCTTTTTCTAATGTACTGTTGGCAAATTGTACTCCATCAAATCCTTCTTGATTAATTTTAGCAAAAAGGTACATGGCTCCATCTGGAATTACAAACTCTAATCCTATCTCGTTTGCTTTTTGTGCCAACACATCTAGTCTGTTTTGTACTGTATTAGTATTATTGGATGTGTCTTCTTCTAGGGCTTTCATGGCTATGTATTGAATTGGTTCTGATACATTAGTCAGACATAATGCCTGCAATTTTGCCATTTTTTCGATAATTTTTGAATCTGCTACAGCATATCCAATCCTAAACCCTGTCATTGCATGAGATTTTGAAAATGATTGGGTGACTATGCTTTTTTCATAATTATAACTAAGGATACTTTTCCATTTAGTTTTTGCATATTGTGAATAAATCTCATCACTTAACACATAGAGATTATTTTTTCTTGCAAGATCTATTATCCTATCCTGTAAATTTTCATCTAGAATTTTTCCTGTGGGGTTATTTGGATAATTTAGTACAATCATTTTTGTATTTGAATTAATTGCTTTTTCTATTTGGTCTAGTGATGGTTCCCATTTATTCTCAAAAGTTGTTTTGATAGTCCTTACTTTGATTCCTGAATTTAATGCACAGTCTTTGTAGGCTGGCCATGCAGGCTCAATTACAATCATTTCATCTCCAGGATTCAGCAATGTAGTAATCGCAGTAAAAATTGAAAATCTAGCTCCTGGACTAACTATGATATTTTCATCGTTAATGTTTGCATTGAAAGTTTTAGTAACGTGTTTTGCAAGTGCTTCTCTAAATAATGGCATTCCTTTTGCTTGACCATATTTTAGAAATCCTTTATCAAATACTTCTTCTAGTGCATTCTTTACTATTTTTGGTGGTAAAAAATCTGGCTCTCCAACTTCCATATGAATAATTTTTTTACCTTGCTCTTCAAGTGATTTTGCTTTTAAGAAAATAGAAAGATGAGTTTGTTTGTTTGTTGATTGAACTTTTACCGATTCGTTTAATAAAAAATTTAAAAATTTTGTAGCAATTGTTTCATTCATTCCAATATTTTCACATAATGAAATAACCTTACTTCGTAAGCTGTCTTCTCTTGCTTCATCAGTTACTCCTTTTCCGATATTTTTCTTTACTTCTCCAATTTCCTTTGCAATATCTGTTCTAGTTTTTAGCAACTCTATCATTTTTAGAGTAACTTCGTCCATCTTGTTACGAAGATCATTGATGTCTGACATTTTCTTATAATACGGGTTTAATTGCTCCAGAAAGGAGTGCATGATCTGCTATAGTTAACGCTACAAGTGAATCTACTACTGGTGGGGCTCTTGGTACCACACATGGGTCGTGTCTGCCTTTAACTTGTAAAATTGCTTCTTTTTTTGTTTTAATGTCTACTGTTTTTTGTTTTTGAGCAATTGATGATGCAGGCTTGAATGCAATTCTCATAGTGATTGGCATCCCATTTGAAATACCTCCTAAAATTCCACCCGACCTGTTTGTTTCTGTGACTATTTTCCCTTTCTTTAGGGTGTACAAGTCATTATTTTCTGAACCGTATAGTTCTGAACCACCAAAGCCTGAACCAAACTCAATTCCTTTTACAGATGGAATTGAAAAAATAGCTTTACTCAAATCTGATTCTAATGAACTAAAAATTGGTTCACCTAAACCTACTGGAACTTTAGTTGTAACTGATTCAATAATTCCTCCAAGTGAATCCCCTTTCTTTTTAGCAGCTAAAATATTTGCTCTCATTATTTTTGCTGTTTTAGTTTCAGGACATCTTACTTCGTTTTTGTAAATAGAACTAACCATTTTATCATTAAATTCCCTCTCCATCTTTGTTTTTCCAATCTGTGTTACAAACGAATTAGTTTCAATTCCTAAAGATACTTTGAGTAATTTTCTTGCAATTGCTCCTCCCATTACATGAGTTGCAGTTAATCTCCCTGAAAATCTTCCCCCTCCTCTATAATCATTGTAATGATTATATTTTGTCATTGCAGGATAATCCGAATGACCCGGTCTTAGTTTAGTTTTCAAATTTTCATAATCTTTTGACTTTTGATCACTATTCCAAATTACCATTGTAATTGGTGCGCCTGTTGTATGTCCTCTGAATACTCCTGAAATAATTTCTACAATGTCTCCTTCTTTTCTCTGTGTTGAGATAATATTCTGTCCTGGCCTTCTCAGATCTAACATTTTTTGAATGTCTTTTTCACTTAATTCTAATCCTGCAGGACATCCATCTAAAACTGCCCCAATAGATTTTCCATGACTTTCACCAAAACTTGTTAAAACAAGACGCTGACCAATAGAACTTCCCGGCAACACTCTATCAAAGTTAATCGATGTTTATAATTCCTCATTCTGAAATTAATTGAAAATTTTCTTCTCTGATTGAACGTTTTAATTCCGTCATTACACCTGTTTAAAAATTATAGAAAAATTAAACATTTTATGAAATAATTATATTATATTCTTAAATATCATTATAACATACAAGATATATGCAAAATCGTGTAAATTATAACAAATAATTTGCGCGGCCCTGCGAAAAAGACATGTTATCTACGCAAAAGCGTTGTGGGTGAGGAGAATGCTTTTCACTCTATACAGGGTCGCGCCTTTTATCCCAAAGAGCATTTTTTTGAAAAATAATATTATTCGATTTGGATTTTAGCACCCATTCTATTCATTTCTTCTACAAAATTTGGGTATGACACTTTGACTGATTCAGGATCTGTTACAGTGCAATTACCTACATACATTCCAGCAATACAAAATGCCATGAATAATCTGTGATCATCCTCGGAAATTAAATCTGCACCAGAAATTTTATCAGATGTTTCTAAAATCATACCATCATCGTTTTCTTGAACTTTAATTCCAAGTTTTACAAGTTCTCTAGAAATTATTGCAATTCTATCGGTCTCTTTTAATCGTGCATGCTTTACATTAACTATTTCAATTGGAGCAGAAGATTTCAATGATAAAATTGCTAACGGTGGAAGAAGATCTGGTGAATTACTAAGATCAAATTTTCCTCCTTTTAGCTTTTCTGGTGATTTTATTTTTATTTGTTCATCATCAATTGAAATGTTAACTCCTAATTGTTCTAAAATATCTATGAATACTTCATCTCCTTGGGGCAAATTTCCAATATTACCTTTGATGGTGACATCCTCTCCATTTAGTACCGTAGCTGAAAGAAGAAGTGCAAGACTAGAAAAATCAATTGGTACTGTGAATGTTGTTTCTTTGTAAATCTGTGGTGATATGTTGTATCTTTTGTATGGGATTAATGTTTGAACTATTACTCCAAACTTCCTCATAGTTGCAATAGTTGCATCAAGATATGGTTTTGATACCAAGTTACCTTCTATGGTGAGATTAATTCCATTCTCTGTAAGCGGTCCACAAATAAGCAATGCTGAAATAAATTGACTGGAAAAATTTCCTGGAATTTTAACTTCTCCTCCTGTTATCTTTCCTTTAATTTTGATTGGTGGGTTCCCATTAGTTGATGTGCATTGAGCACCAATACTTGATAATGCATCTAAAAGCGGCTGCATGGGTCTTTTTTGTAAACTTGAATCTCCTGTAAGTGTAATCTCTTCTGAAAACAAACTGGCAATCCCTGATGCGATTCTAATGGTGGTGCCTGAATTCTCTGTGTTGATTTCAGGTACATTTGTGCCTAATTTGATAGAATTTTTGACAATTATTGATGAATCTTTAACTTCAATGTCTGCCCCAAATTTCTTGCATGCTTCAATTGTAGCCTTTGTATCTGCTGAAAATAAAACATTTTCAACAACACTATTTTTTCCTGCAAGCGATGCTAGGAAAATTGCTCTATGTGTATAACTTTTGTTTGGAGGACAAACTATTTGCCCTGAAATTTTTGATTTTTCGATTTTAGATTTCATGAACTTCTGCCTTTTTATTGCTAATTTTTGAAACAATTATGTTTCCTTCTAATGTTGAAAATACTTTTTTTATTGCAGATTCATTTTCTTTCTTTGTAATTGCTGCAATTGATGGTCCATTGCCAGAAACAGATGCACCCATTGCACCCTTTTCCAATAAATCTGTAATAATTTTGGGATCTGAGTTTAAAATTGATGCAGTTGCTAAACCATTGATTATCATTGCTTCCCAATAGTTTGCTTTCCTAGCTAATTCCCATGCATTTTCAAATACTGATGATAAAATTTTCAGTTTTTTTAGATTTCCTCTTTTTCTGTTTTTTGGAATGAATATTACTGCAATTAAATTTGCTGGTCCTTTCTCAAATTGTATTCTCTTCTTCTTTGCATTATCTGTTACATTAAATCCTCCATAGTAGCATGAACATGCATCATCATATGCACCAGTAATACTGACTTTGGTTTCAATTGATGCATCCACCCCTGCAAGAAGAATTTGTTGATCAGTTAATTTTGGTTTAAATATTTTGGCACATGCTAGAGCAATTGCTGAAGATATGGCACTTGAACTTTTTAAACCATAACCTGTAGGAATTTCTGAAACTAGAGTAACTGTAATTTTATTTTGTTCCAAATCTTTTTTTGAAACAATTTTTTCAATTGTTTTGTTAATTAGACGGGAGCTTAGGCTCTTGTTTTCTGATTGGATTGAAATTCCCTTGCCGGGATTTGTCTCTATGGTTGCCTCCACCTTAAGATCTATTCCTAGAGTTGCTCCTTTCTGGTTTGCAATTGCATTGACTAGTGAGACTGCACCATGGACTGTAGCCTTTGCTTTTGCCATCAAAATCCTCCTAACAATGCTTTTTTCATGGCATTATAAGGTGCTTCTATACCGTGCCAAATCTCAAAGGCCCTTACTGCTTGACCTAAGAGCATCTCATAACCATAAATGATAGTTGCTTTTTCTTCTTTTGCTTTTTTAATAAAATCTGTATTCATTGGCATGTAAACAATATCGTACACAATTGTTTTTTCATTAATCCCTTTTAATGAGATAACACTTGGCTCATTTTGTAGACCTACTGATGTGGCATTTACAATGATGTCATAATTTTTTGCCGTATCCTTTACATCTTGAATTTTTATTGCTGTTGCATCTAGACCTATACTTTTTGCAAATTCTGAAAGAGTATTTGCTTTCTCTATTGTCCTATTTGCAATGGTGATGCTTTTTGCTTTCTCTTTTGCAAATCCTGCCACTATTGCTCTTGCAGCGCCTCCTGCACCAAGTAAAAGTACTTTGGCTCCAGAAATGTTTAATTTCTTTTTCTTAAATGGATCCAAGAACCCATCCATGTCTGTATTGTATCCTTTTAGAACTCCGTTACTGTTTGATACTGTATTTACTGCTCCAATCAAACTACAAGATTCATCAGTTTTATCAAGATACTTCATCATCTCTATTTTGTGTGGAATTGTAATGTTGAATCCTGTAATCTTTATTTTTTTTAATCCTTCAACTCCTTCTTCTAATTCTCCTTTTGGAATTCTATATGCAATATATGATGAATCTAAATTCATCTCTCTGAATGCTGCACTATGAATATTGGGAGATAATGAATGATCAATAGGATCTCCGATTACTGCAAATGATTTACTCATCTTATTTTCTTCAGTAATATGATTGATTTAAACTCTCAACTACTTTGTTGCTATTTCTTTAATTTTGTAATTTTTTTTACTTCATCTACACTAAACTGCCCTGGAGCAACTGCCTTTCCAAGTGAGACGTATGTGTATGGACTACCCAAATACAGGCACAAAATTCTTGAAATTCGTCCGTAATCTCCCATTGCAAAAGAAATTAGATTGTTTTTTCCTTTTTTGCTATACAACTCTAGCATTCTAGTGGAATCATCTGTTGTTTTAGCAGTACTTACAATTTTGATATTTGTTGAAAACCTGCTGATTTGATTTAACTTCTTTTTTAATTCTGAAGAACTAGGAGTTCGTTTAAAGTCATGCCATGATACAAGTAATTTTGTCTTTGTTGATTTCAAGTATTTTGTCAATGCAGAATTTCTCTTTAATGTGTTAAATTCTACATCTAACAAAAATGGATTATACTCGGCTATTAGTTTTAGAATTGCGATTCTTTCTTTCTCACTGCCTTGAAATTTTCCTCCTTCTGTTTTTGGTCTTAATGTGCAGACAACTTTTCTAAGATCTTTTTTAATTAACTCTAGTGTCTCAGGAATCTGCTCTATTTTCAGAAAATCAAATCTTACTTCTGCATAATCTGATTTTAAAAGTGCAATTTTTAATGTTTTTTTAGTTTTTGATGGAGTCGTCTCTGCAATTGAAACAC
>JABDOO010000079.1 GCA_013043295.1 Candidatus Nitrosopumilus sp. | reverse complement strand
CCAACTTCCAAATCTGTTGTATCTAGAGAATACACATCACCTTGATTCATCAAACCTGAATCAAACAATTCACCAAAACCTTCTGAACTAACTACAGTATGCGCAATTGAATCAACATTAGTCCACTCAACAATATGCCCTTGTGTAACTATTGCAATGTCTGGTCCGTAATCTGGATTGCCTTCTTCTGTAGATCCTTCTAAAATATCAATTGCAAATATCGGTCCTGATGGTGTGAGATCCTCTGCTGGTTCTTCAACCTCTGCTTGTTGTGGAATCATGTATGTGTCAGGAGATGAGAAAATTCCAAATGATACCCACATGATAATACCTATAGCTGATGCCATTGATACAATTGCCCCAATTGGTTTAACATATTGTTGATGCTTCATAGCAAGATATGCAATAACAATTGCAGGGAATGCTATTGCCATCAAAATTCCTGCAATGGTAACTGTATAGTTTGATGTGTTAAAGATCATGGCATACATTCCAAATCCTAACGAAATGGACAAAATTACCAAAGTCGTTGCCTTGGCTCTATTACTGGTTGAAACCCCTCCATCTAGAATACCTGCTGCTAGGAAAATCAATCCCACAAACATGGTAAGTCCAGTCAATGCATGCATGCCATCAATGAATGTGTGTGCAATACCTGCATACGATAATGTAAGACCTGCTAATCCTATAGCAGTAAGTCCCATTCCTGGCATCATGAGGTCCCAATTACTCATTTAAGATAGCTGATAGGACTGAGATACTTATTCCTTGCGAAATATCATAGATCTCATGGACGAAGAAATTAAATGGCTTTGGAATAGGATAGAGTGAATTGGGATTTAATGAAATACTGGAGATATCCAAACCCAGAATTGTAGTATTACTGGTAATTACAGCAGTTACATCAATGTATGCTGCAAGCAAACTCGTTCCAGGTGTTCCTGAGCTTGAATATTGGGCATATTTGCATATTATAATTGCAGGAGCATTAGCTTCAGCAGGATCCAGTGCACTAAACCACTATTACGATAAAGACATTGATCCTAAAATGACTAGAACAAGTACTAGACCTATTCCTTCTGGACGAATGGCAGCTTCTAGTGTCATGATTTATGGCTTAGCAGTAAGCTGCATTTCTGTAATCTATGGATTTTTTGCATTAAATGCTGTGTCTGCATTTTTTTATCGCAGTTGGAATTTTCTCTTATGTGATTATTTATACAGTTTGGCTAAAACGAAAAAATACTTCAAACATTGTAATTGGTGGTATTGCAGGTAGTGCTGCTGCATGGGCAGGATGGTCTGCAGCTACTGGAAGTATGGACTTGTTAGGTTTCTTGGTGGGCTTTTTGGTTTTTGTCTGGACTCCATCTCATTTTTGGTGTCTTGCAATGAAAATTAAAGATGAATATGCACAAGCAAATGTTCCAATGCTTCCAGTTGTAATTGGTATGCAAAGAACATCTAAATTTATTCTGGGTAATACAATAATTTTAATTCCATATTCTCTAATACTTTCATTTATTCCAGATGGGATGGGCATAGTTTACACCGCCATTGCAATAGTTTCTGGAGTATTGATGCTGGTATATCACTACAAACTAACAAAGAATCCTACATCTGAATTTGCATGGAAGGCATACAAAGTAACTGCTCCATATCTTACAATAATTTTTGTAGCAGTTGCATTAGATGCAGCTTTTCATTTTCCTTTATTCTAAAATTTATTTATCTACGCCTGGGAAACTAGCTTCGTAATCGCTTTCCATAGTTTCCTTTACTTGCTCTTTAATTTTATCAACTTGTTTTTCGACAACTACAACTTCTATTCTGCGCTCATCTTTAGTAATCCATGATACTGTGATTAGTCCTAAAATTTCTAAATCTAGAAGAATTTTGTTGAATCTGTCTTCTGCAATGACATATCCGTCTTTGACTAGGCTCTTTGCAAGTTCGATATCTGTTAAACGATTTGCTTCCTTTATTTTATCAAATACTGTATTTCTTATTGGTATTGCCATATCTTATCCGTAAAATGATTTATCTCCTGTCTTTGGCACAACGTTAGATATACTTTCCTTAACTGTATTGTACCATTGGTCTACCTCCTTTGTAATGGATGGTCTTACCTGCTTCAAACTATTTGCAAAGTCACGACTTGAAATTTTTGGTGAATTGTTCCTCATTGCCTCAACTGCAGCCTCTCTACATAGTGCTGCCAAATCTGCCCCTGAGTAGTTTTGAGTTGCTACTGCAATCTCTTGTAGTTTAACATCATTTGCTAATGGCATTTTTCTTGTTAGAATTTTAATAATCTCTAGTCTTCCTTTTTCATCTGGTGGGGCAACATAAAGAACTAAATCTAATCTGCCAGTTCGAAGTAGGGAATTATCCAACACATCTGGTCTATTTGTAATTCCAATTACTACTACACGTGATGAAATCCCATCTTCTATCTCTGTTAGTAGCTGACTGAGAATTGTTTCACTTGCTCCTCCTTCACCTGATTTGTAACGTGCAATGGAATCTAGTTCATCAAATATTACTACACATGGAGAAGATGCTTTTGCTTTTCTAAAAATCTCTCTAACTGCTTTTTCAGACTCTCCTAACCATTTTGAAAGAATTTCAGGACCTCTTACCAAGATCATGTTTGCACCAGTTTCCGTAGCTAATGCTCTGCCAAGTAATGTCTTTCCACATCCAGGAGGTCCATAAATTAGAGCACCCTTTGGTGGCTTGATTCCCATCTTTGTAAACTTGGCAGGCTCTTTCATTGCCATAATTAGATTATCTGACAATGATTTTTTTATCTCATCTAGTCCTCCTACATCTTGCCACCAAACTTTTGGTCTTTCAACATAAAATTCCCTCATTGCAGTTGGTACCACTTCATGCATTGCATCGTAGAAATCAATCAACTTGATCTGCATTGATTGGAGAACTTCAGATGGAATCTTTTCTGTCTCCAGATCAATTTCTGGAAGATATCTTCTGATTGATTTCAGTGCAGCTTCTCTGCAAAGTGACTTTATGTCGGCACCCGTATATCCGTGCAATTCTGATGATAAATCTTTCAAATCAATATCGTCACTGATTGGCATTCCTCT
>JABDOO010000056.1 GCA_013043295.1 Candidatus Nitrosopumilus sp. | reverse complement strand
TACAACAAAACACCTTTTGGAGCTTCAATTCCTAATTTTTCAAAAATTTCTGGATGTCTTAATGGAAGCTCAATCATCTCTCTTACTTTTTTAATTTCATTTGAAATTCCACCAATGTCTTCATAGGTAACCTGTGGAACTCCACGTAGTGTTTCACCTTTTTCTGCAATGTGGAAAACAGTTTTTTGAGTAACCAATACAGCATCAGCTGCTGGATTTACTCCAATTACTTGAAAAGTTAAACGTCCACCAAAGTAAGGAACCATTACATTATCACCCTTGATCAAAGGTACACTTTCTAAGGCATCTGCAAGATATCTTTCATCAATTGGCGGGATTGCTTCTAATGGAGCAACTACTACTTTTTCTGCAGCTACTGCCTTTATTTTTCTAACTGAAATTGTATCCCCTATTGCAATTCCTGAATTATTTCGTCCTAGTCCATCAATTCTGATAATCCCTTTACCTTCATCTGACGGATAGAGTGGAAGACATTTAGCTACTGTTCTTCTTTTACCTTTAATTTCAATAACATCGCCTGTAGAGGCATTTAATGTGTCCATAGAATCATAATCTATTCTAGCTACTCCTCTTCCAACATCTCTTGTATATGCTTCAAGAACTTTGAGAGAAAGAGCGTTTTGACTCATACTCATTGGCCTCAATTCTAATTTTTATACCTTTGTGGTAATTTCCATAACTTACAGTATGAATACCACAAGCTTAAAATTCTCTTTTGGTCGGAAATCAACAACTTGGGTAAGAGACCATTAGTTAGAAGACGAGGCCGTGGAGGCAACCAGTTTAGATCTACATCTACTGGTAAAGTCGGCAAAAAAGCCAATTATCCCCGTTTTCCGCTATCTGAGCAACATACAGGTGAAATTATAGATCTTGTACACGAACGAGGTAGAGAAGCTCCATTATCTAAAATTAGATTTGAAGATGGTTCTGTTTCCTTTGTGCCTGCAGTTCTTGGAACTTCCGTTGGTACAACTTTACAATTTGGATTAAAATCAACAATTGAAAAAGGAAATGTCATTAGTGTTCAAAACATTCCTGATGGTACAATTGTGTGTAATATTGAAAAGCACTTTGGTGATGGTGGCGCTATTGTTAAATCTGCAGGAACAGACGCAACTATTTTCTCTCATGGAGATGATGGTGTTACAGTTAAACTTCCTTCTGGTAAATTTGCAACTTTAAATCCAAAAAATAGAGCCATGATTGGTACTCTTGCTGGCGGAGGTGCTACTGAACGACACTTTATGAGTGCAGGAAACAAATGGCGTAGTTTCAAAGCTAAAGGAAAGAAATATCCAATTGTTAGAGGTGTTGCACAAGCCGCATATGTACACCCACACGGTGGTGGTCGTCACCAACATGTTGGACAAAGTTCTACTGTTTCACGAGATGCTCCTCCAGGTGCTAAAGTAGGTAGTATTGCTGCTAGGAAGACTGGTAGAGCTAGAATTAAAGAAAGAAAATAGTTTTTCTTTAACCTAAAATTGATTAATAACTCAATAAATTATTGTTGTAGTGTCAAATCAACGTGTTAGACTTTTTGTAACTGGAAAGGTACAGGGTGTTTTTTTCCGTCAAACACTAAAAGTTATGGCAAAGAAAAATGAGGTCTTTGGTTGGGTAAAAAATCTCAAAGATGGTAGAGTTGAAGCCGTTCTAGAAGGAGATGATGAAAAAATCAATAGACTAATTGAATGGGCTCATGGGGGTCCAGCCAATGCAAGAGTTGAAGATGTAGAGATTAGAAATGAACAGTTTTCTGGAGAATTCTCAAAATTTGATGTATTATACTAGTGAATTTCCTCAAATGCGCTTTTTATGATTTGAGTAAATTCTAATATTTCCTGATCTTTTTTGATATGAATAATTTCAATAGGTTCTTTTCTACTTTTTTGAATTTTTACTATTACTCCTTCTCTCTCAGGTTCTACATCTGCAAACCATCTAAATGTCATTGATTTACAAAAAACTACTCTATGCATTCTAACATCTTCTATCACTTTATCTCCTAATGAGAAACAAAATTCTCTAATTGCATCAAATAATGGTAATACTGAATCTGGAATCTGTTTTTTAAAATCTTCATAATTTCTTTTATTTCCAAATGAAATAATTCCTTCCATAAAGTTGAAAATTTGATTTTAATTATAAAGGTAGTAGATCTGCTGGCTCCAGTCTAGACGAATAGCCCCATTTCAAGGCGTACAAGATCCGCCACGTTGACGAGGAAGCGTGGATGCTCCA
>JABDOO010000043.1 GCA_013043295.1 Candidatus Nitrosopumilus sp. | reverse complement strand
GAAAATGTGATTTTAAACAATGCTGCAACTCCACCTTACAAGGCATTTCTGTTCCAAGGACACGTCTTAGATGAAAAAGGCGGAAAGATGAGCAAGAGTAAAGGAAATGTTTTGGAGGGAGCAGAACTGCTACAAAAATATCCTGCTGACTTGATACGATTCTACTTTATGTGGAAGGCAAGTCCAATTGAGCCTCTAAGTTTCAGCACAGATGAATTAATGTCCAGGCCATACCAGGTTATCAATACACTATTCAATCTACACCTATACTTTGAGCAAAATAGCAAATATGATAATTTTGATAAATCAAACACAATAGAGTGGGCAAAGCAAAATGACCTACTAACATCACCAGACATTTGGCTCTTATCAAAACTTCAAAAATTAATTCTAATACTGACTGAGAAAAACCAGACATGTAAATTCCATGAAGGAGCAAAAGCAATTGACGATTTTATCATTAATAATCTCAGCCAGATATACATTCCAATTACAAGAGGAGAGTTATGGGATGAGGATGAAGAAAAGAAAAGCAGAAGACTTGCAATCTATGCAGTTCTAAGCGAAGTTCTCAAAACATTAGATATTTTGATTCACCCATTTTGTCCCTTTACAAGTGAGCATCTTTACCAAGCTGTATTTGATGGAAAACAAAGTATTCTATTAGACAAGTGGCCATCTTATCAAAAGTCTCTTGTTAATGAAGAGATCGAAGAATCATTTGATATTATGAAAGACATTGTTTCGATTTCATCAGCTGCTAGAATGAAAGGGAAATTAAAGAGACGATGGCCATTAAATGAAGCACAAATTTGTGTAAAGAAAGGGCAAAAAGTAAAGCTTGAATCATTATCAGAACTATTACAATCACAACTCAATGTAGAAAAATTCACAATTACAGAAACTGAAAAAGAATCAGGTTTAGAACAAATTTTAGAATTAAAGCAATTGGGACTTCCAGTTAGAGGAATTGTAGAACTAGAAAGGAAAAGAATCGGTCCAAAAGCAAAACAGCATATGGGAAAATTAGTATCTACATTTAATGAAACCAACCCAGAAGAAATTATTTCATCATTGCAAAAAAATTCAAAATATGATTTTGATATAGATGGAGAAATCATTTCATTAGATAATGAAGATTTTATTGTGAACTTTGATGCAAGTGATAATTTTGCAGTAGCAAAAAGGGATCAGTATATCGTACTCATTTCAACTTCCAGAAACAAAGAGATGATGGCAAAGGGTCTGGTCAAAGATATTGCAAGAAGACTCCAGACATTAAGAAAAGAGAGAGGATACACACCAACTGATGTGCTAGAAGTTGCATCAATTTTAGAATTAGATGAAGAATCACTTGAAATGATAAAAGACAAGGCAGAAGAATTGGCATTTCTAGTCAGAGTAAAGCAAGTCAACTTTACAGAATCTTGCAAAGAATACAAAGAAGACGATATTGACGGTCAGAAAATCAAAATTTCAGTAGAATAGATTTTTTGAATAATGTAATATTTTTATTACAATCACCAAGTTCATAAACAAATGTCAGAATCAAATCCAAATGTTGTTGGAATTAACATTCTAAAACAAAATGGCCTAGATGTTGATGAATTGGTAAAAGAATTAATCAAAAATGCAGCCGTAGAATTTACTGCATACTATTACTTTACCAACCTCAGAGCACATTGTACAGGCATAGAAGGTGAAGGATTGAAAGGAATTATCGAAGATGCAAGGCTAGAGGATCTTAGTCACTTTGAATCATGTCTTGAAAGAATCTACCAATTAGGTGGAGCACTACCAAATGACGCAACAGAATTTATCAAAATTTCGGGTTGTGAATTCTTACAGCTTCCAGCAAATCCAACAGACCATAATGCGATTCTAGAAAAATGTCTCAAGGCAGAGCAAGGAGCAATTGTCAACTGGAACAAAATTTGCCAGATGACACATGGAAAGGATCCTGCTACATACGATATTGCAAAAGATATCTTGGCCGAAGAGATCGAGCATGAGTCATGGTTCTTAGAATTAATCCATGGAAGACCATCAGGACACATGAGAAGAAAGTATGCAGGTGAAAGACCACATACTAGAAAGCATTCTAGAGCATTAGATATGGCATAATTGCCAAATCATTTTCTTTATTTTAATTCTCAATTAAAGTGACTTTATAGACGACAAATTGTGAAGATGCGTTGTTTTACCACGGTTAAATAGAAAAATCACGTATTGTTATTATGGTAAAACAGATTAGCTTGGATGCTTGGCAGATTCAGCATTTAGCAGATCTGCTTGAAAGAGGCTCAAGCATCGTTGCAAAAACAAACAGACCAATTGTTCTGTATAGACAAACTCTTGAAGAAGAAGAAGAATCCTATGAAGAGATTGTATGTACCCTAACCAAAGGATATGTAATTGAGCAAATGGTTACCTCAGGAGGAATTCTAGTTCCAAGTTTTCATCAGCAATTTGTATTTACAATTGAGGAGTATCCTCAAGAATTATTGCGAAAAAGTAAAGATCGCTTTTTAGAAATGATTGATTTTCTAGATGAGCAATTGAAATAGTATCATAGTTAATAAAGACCGTAAAATTCATGATTTTTGCATGCAATTATTAGAATTTCAGGCTAAGGAATTGTTTCGAGAGTATGGGATTAATCTTCTAAACAGCATATCATCAACCAACATAGAAGAAGGGCGAAAACATGCAAAAGAATTAGGCTACCCATTTGTAATTAAAATTCAGGTACCAGTAGGAGGCAGAGGCAAAGCAGGGGGAATCCAAAAATGTCAAAATGATGATGAATTTGAATTAAAATATCCTCAAGTCATGGATTTGACTATCAAAGGAGAAAAAGCAAGAGCAATTTTACTTGAAAAAATGGCAGATATTAAAAAAGAGTTGTATCTCTCAATATTTTTGAATCGTTCAAAAAGATGCTATACCATTATTGCCTCAGCTGAAGGAGGAGTAGAAATTGAATCAGTTAAAAATCAAATTATCAAAGAAGTCGGATTAGGCGATGTTTCAGATGAACTTGCAAAAGAAGTTGCAAAAGAGATGGGACTAGAAGGA
>JABDOO010000033.1 GCA_013043295.1 Candidatus Nitrosopumilus sp. | reverse complement strand
TTGTTTCACTGTTCCATTTGTCACTTTACCCAAAATTACTGTTCCAACTCCCTTTACATCAAAGCAATGATCAATTACCATTTCTGAAGGATCATTATTTGTGATAGGCTCTAGTTTATCCATCTCTTCTTTAATTTTATCTTGATCAACTTTTGTATAATTTTCAACAACAGTTCCTTTGATCATCATATTCAATTTAGATTCATCAACATCAAAGGTATGAGATAAAATTCCCTTTTCTTTTTTTAGAGAGTCAAGTGCAATTATTTGCTCTCCAGTAAATTTATCTAATTTATCAACATACAGTATAACATATTCAGCCAGGTTAATAGCTTGAAAGAGAGGTTGAATTTTTTCAGGAAACCCATTTGGGACAACCCATGTTTTGATTACATCAGATTCTTTTCTATCATATAGAGTAAGATCAGTTTCAGTTCCTTTTTTTCCAAATTCAGAAGCAATATCTTGTTTGCCTAAAATTACAAAATTGATAGATTGTACCACAATGTTTTGCCAAGAATAGACTTTATGAAGTTTTGAAGGAGTTCAAAAAAATCTATGAAATTTACCAAATGCTAAAAATTCAAGGCATCTAAATTAAGACAATATTGCCAGCCTGGAAGCGATCAAAGGCTATATAGTCCTCTAGAGAGATAAACTGGAATCAAACAAGGTAATTAGAAAATGACAATCAATGAACAACTCAATCTATTTGATAATGAATCAGATACTGCAATGTACAAACACAAAATTACACTTGAGAAAATAAAAAATGAGCTAATTGATTTTGGATTAACAAAGAGTCAAGCTAAAGTTTTCATATATTTAGGAAAATACGGTGCAAAAACAGCTACCGAAGTTTCAAAAGCATTGCAGTTACCTAGAACTGAAACATATCATTTAGTGAATTCTTCGCAGAGTTTAGGCCTAGTAGCTGCAGAGTTGTCTCATCCAACTAAATACACTGCAATGGATATGAAAACTGCAATTACTACACTTGTTAAACAAGAACAAGAAAGAATCGATACACTAGCAACTAAGGAAGATTCAATTTCAGAACTGTGGAAGGAGATACCATTTTTTGCAGTAGAAACAGATGAATCAAAATCTGAAAAAATGCAATTGCTACACGGATCAGGACCAATTACAAATAAAATTAAGGATATGATCAATTCAAGTACAGAATCATTTAGAATTTTTGGCAGTGTTGCAGATATTCTACGAATGTATCATTCAGATATTTTTGATTGGACAGCAGAATCATCATCGGAATTAAAAATGGTAATTTCACCATTAACAAGTACACCAGAATTCCTTTCAGAATTTAATAAAAATGGAATTAAAACTTTAAGCACAGATTCTGAAAAAAAATGTTTCATTATTAATGATTCAAATGAAGTTTTGATTTTCATGAGAAATGCCAATCATCCAACAAGGCAAATTTTTGCATGGTGGTCTGATTCTGAAGCATTAGTGGACATGATGAGTTCATTGTTTGAGTTATCTTGGGAGAAAGGAGATGCACTGTATTGAGTAAGGATACATCTGAGTTCAAGGAACTCAATGAAAAAACTAGTCAAGTTTTACTCTTGATTAAAAATCACAGTCTAAAATAGATTAAATTTTTAAAATATATTCAATGTTTATGGTTTTTTATGCAGCTGTCACAGAATTCAGAGCCGCATTGATCACAAGAAATTAGTTGTCCAGGCCTATATCCAGTAAAGCAGTTATCACAACTAGTCCCATTCATAACATGTTTTAAAATGACCATTCTAAAAACAATTCTAATAATTCAGCACGGATATTCAGATAGATCAGCAGGCACATCATTTTGTTCATCCAAGATATGCAAATGATATAAAATGGATTTATTGATACATGGGGAATTTAAAGAAGGTTTCATACGAGTATGAATTTCATTTTTTATATAAAAGACTAACGTACAATTCGTACGAATTTAGAATATCAAAAATTATGGAAAAGATTTCAAAACAACTGCATAACTTGCAAACCTATGATTTTTTGGTTTTACTAATTTTTGGCGATA
>JABDOO010000153.1 GCA_013043295.1 Candidatus Nitrosopumilus sp. | reverse complement strand
GATAAAATTTTTGGTGGAATTGGTGGATTTGTAATTACATCATCAGATAACATTCTAGCCCCAAATGCAGGAATTGACAAATCAAATGCAAGAAAAGGTAGAGCAATCCTATACCCTTCTAATCCATATCAGACAGCAGAAGAAATCAGAAGGAAAATTTTCTTGAAATTTTTCATTCATGTAGGGATAATTCTTGTAGATAGCAGATTAATGCCTGCAAGAATTGGTACATCAGGTGTTGCAATTTCGTGTGCAGGAATTGAACCTGTTTTAGATATGAGATCAAAAAAGGACCTTGATGGGAATCCTCTTAAAGTAACATTTCAAGCAGTGGTGGATAATCTGGCAACAATTGCAAATCACAAAATGGGAGAAGGTGCAGAATCCAAGCCTTTTGCAATAGTTAGAAACTCAGATGCAAAACTCACAGATAGAAGGATAAATCCTGCAGAAATGGCAATATCTCCAGATCAATGTGTTTATGTCAGAGGATTATCAAATCCTCCAAAACCCTAGCCTAATTGTCGGTTCTGCTTTAAATAGAGGAATTTGTTGGGAAAAATAATGGAGTATCTCACAACATACCCTAAAACAGTTTCATTCTTTGATGGAATTAAACACAAAATTGATGTTGATAGTAAAGAGGGTGTTGAACAACTCCACATAGTAGTAAAGAAAAGTTTTGAGGAACTCACAAAAATTTTTGCAGATGAGGGATTTACCAAAGTAAAGTTTGAGCACAAGCAACCAGATCAAATTGGAAGTGGATTAAATCTAAAATTAAAAAAGCCATGGGAAATGCATGTCAGAATGGTCGATCTGAAAAAAGGATTAATCGGAATTCATGCAGAGGTAGAAGTATCTAGAGATTATTTACAACATTTGTTTTCTCAAAGGACACCAGTTGTTTACGAAGTGGAAGAGATTCTAAAAAAATATCAGATTGATTACAGTATTTGGCACGACAAAATTAAGAAAAATGTTCAATCCATTGTTGATAATTACAAAGTAAAGCTTGCAACACCAAGTATTCCGGTATTTGCATGGAAACCAATGTTATTTGTAATTGGTACTATTGCAGCATTTTATGGTTGGAAATATTTCAACACTATCTGGTGATTACTAGACGCCCAGAGTTTCTGCCTTGCTAAGTTCCAAAAAGACTTTATCTCCTACTGAAAGGCTCATCTCTTTGTATTCATGCATTTCAAGCTTTAATTGAGTAACACCTGATTGCATTCCCATTCCACCCATTCCAGACATCATCTTGTTCAAGTCTTTCATCATATCATTCATGTTTGAAAATCCCATTACTTTTGGACTTCCAAATGGAGGTTGTGGGTTTTGAGTTCCTTCTTTTAGATCCTTTAGAGAGGATAGTGAAACTACAACGTATGGTGCCCCATCAGGAGCAGAATCAATGCTTTTTACTACAAATTCTTTCTTCATGTCTAATACTGTATCAAAGTCCATATAATTTTAATTTTAAGGTCGATTTGTACTAGTTTGGCCAGAATTGAAGCTTTAATTACAATTTTTAGGATTTTAAATCATTGTCTGAAAACGTGAAAACCACTTTACGGTATTACGGAGTTTCTCCATGGGAGATAGAAGTACTGTATGGATTTCTCAATTCTCATTTTACAATTATTCAAGATGAAATTGAGCCAGATGATGAGAATTTTGTGAGTTTCTTAGATATTGATATCCCCCTACAGTTTAATGAGGAATTTTTCCAATGGTTTGATTTTAAACGATGGGAAAAGATCAAGTCAGTTTTCAAAGAGATGAAAAGGCGTAGGGGAAGCGGGAATGCTTTAAAAATCGTAATTAATTTTTCTGGCAATCCAAAAATTGTTTTCACCATAGATACAGAAGACAAGCAATGGTTTGATAATGCACTTGAAAAGATTGATTTTGTTTTAGAATTGCTACCATATCACATGGACCCTCAAAAGTTACCATCAGAAATTTCTCAAATCATATACAAGTTTGATCCCCAATCAATCAGATGGAGATTAGATTCTGCTTCATCTGAAAATAGGAAATACACTTTCAGTGGGGATTCATGGAAAGAGATTATTTAAGATCTTTTTGCAATGGCTCTAATAATCCATGAAGCTCTTTGTATTTAGATTCTAAAAACTCTAATGCGTCAACTAATTTTTTAGTTTTGCCATATTTGTAGCGAATTAATTCTCTATGATGCCAATATGTTTTTCCTTCCTCAACAGATAATGTTGTAAAGTAATCGGTACCAATCAGAGAGTCAGGCAGTTTTACATCATGAGGAAATAGTAATTCAACAATAAACCATTCATCACCATCAGGATAATCCGAACCAGTTTCTAGATCAAAGAATACATGAAGCAGGTCAGATTGCATAAGACCATCATCTCCAATAGCAGGATGTTTTACAGGAGATTTTTTAAAATCAAGATTAACTAAACTAGGCTCAAAGAATCCTTTGATTATTGATTTTCTAAATATTTTATTTGCTTCATTAATGTTCAAATGCAAAATATTATTCTATGAAACTTGCCTATAACTTCTTAGGTCATAGTGATCAATCTAAACTTGTAGAGAATCTAGTATTTTGGAAATATCAGTATTAGAATGGCCGTTTATGGAAATTTTTTGTTTTGAAGGCGAATTTTCTAAATAGTTTGGAATCTTATCTTTAATCCTTTGAGTATAAGGGGATACTAGTTCGTTTTTGTAAAAGACCCCAATAGGAATTTTATCTCCCCATTCAAGTGATTTAATCAAGGCTTGAGATAATTTTTCATTTACTTCAACTTCAGAATTATAGTGTACTGCAGGTTCAAATCCTTGCTCCTCAAGTTTGTAGATTCTAGAATGTCTTTGTTGTGCCTCTTCAACTAAATCAGTTCCTGCATACCAGTCTCTAGTATTAAGATCATTGTATGTAGGACATGGTTGCAACACATCAAGAAATGAAAGACCTTTGTGATTTACAGCTTGAACTATCAAATCTTTGAGATGTCTTACATCGTATGAATATCCACGAGCTACAAATGTGAATCCTGATGCAACAGCCAAACCAATTGGATTAACGTTTGAATTTGTATTAGGAGATGGTAATGATTTTGTCTTTTCGCCTAATTTCAAAGTAGGAGATGCTTGTCCTTTGGTTAAACCATAAACCCCATTATCAAAAATAATGTAAGTCATATCGACATTTCTTCTTCCAGCAGCTACAAAGTGACCAGCACCAATACCTAAACCATCACCATCACCACCAGCAGCAATCACAGTCATCTCAGGATTTGCGATCTTTGCACCTTGAGCAAAAGTCAAAACACGACCATGTAATGTATGAACACCATAAGTGTTGATAAAGTGCGAGGTCTTTCCAGAACAGCCAATTCCCGAAAAGATTGTGGCCTTGTCCCGCTCCACTCCCATTTCGGCTAGTGCCATTTGGATGGCATTGACAATTCCAAAATCCCCACAGCCAGGACACCAATCATTGTGTACGTCTGTCTTATAGTCAGCAAGTTTAAGCGCCATGCATCAATACCTCACGTTTGTTAGCTTTGTTTTCAATAATTTTTTTAAGTGAATCATAAACTTCAGTACTAGTCATTGCTCTACCAGTGTATTTTAAGATAAAGTAATCAATATCACGATTAACATTTTGTTTGAATAGTTTTCCCATTTGGCCTGAATGATTAGCTTCAATATCGATTATTATTTTTGCATCTTTGAGAAGTGATGTTACATAGTCTGCTGGGAATGGATGCATTAGTTTTAGCTGAACGTACCCAATTGAGATTCCTTCTTTACTGAGCATCTCAATGGCATCAAGAATAGGGCCCTTTGCAGAACCCCAGGAAATTATCGTGTGCTCTTTAACACCATAGGATACAGCCTGCTGAGATTCAGGGATATTTTTTAAAATTAAATCCAATCTGGACATTCTTTTGTCCATCATTTTAACACGTAAAATAGGATCTTCTGTAATATGTCCCATTTCATCTGATTCATCTCCTGTATTCCAAAAAATACCATTATCTAGACCCAACCTAGAACGTGGAGACACACCATCGTCAGTAAACTCAAATCGTCTATAGTTGTCTTCTACTTTTTCTAAGAGTTTACCACGATTTATTGTAATTTTTTTCGGATCAAATCTTTTACAAGTAATTACAGAACTTGCTTGAAATTTATCCATCAGATGAATTACAGGAACTTGAAAAATATCTGAATAATTAAAAACATTTCCAGTATCGTAAAAGCTCTCCTCAACATCTCCGGATGCATAAACAATCTTTGGGAAATCTCCATGGCCTGAATATACTGTAAAGAGTAAATCATCTTGGCCGTGTCTAGTTGGAAGTCCAGTTGACGGACCACTTCTTTGATAGTTTGTAATAACAATAGGCACCTCATTTATTCCAGCCCAGCCTAGCATTTCAGTCATCAAGGCAAACCCAGGACCCGAAGTACATGTAGATGAGCGTGTGCCAGTTAGTGCGCTACCTATGGCCATTCCCATTGCACAAATTTCATCTTCAGTTTGAATTACAGCAGTAGAACCAGGTCTGTCACCAATAATTTCAAGAAGTTCATTTGATTCTAGAAAAACAGATTCATCAGATGCAGGAGTAATCGGATAGTAAGATTGGAATCTACAACCGCATGCCATTTTTCCTAGAGCAGTTCCCTGAAAACCTTGAACTAAAATTGTATCAGATTCTTTTTCTGTTCCAAGTAAAGTTTGGTTAAAATTCTCAAATTTTGCCGTTGCATAGTTGTATGAGTAGGTTGCAGTGTGTTGATTTATTTTTGCAATTTCAGGTTTTTTTGAAAAGATATCTCCAATAGTTTTGTTTAGAGAATCTGGAGGCATCTTGACTAATCCCAAGGACAAAGATACTGCAATAACATTGAACATTCTAACTAGTCCCTTTAGTCTTGGGTTTTCCATCTCTTCGGCAAGTGTAGCAAGAATAGATTTGAAAGATACGGGATAAAGTAAAACTCCTTTTTCCTTTGCAATCTCTAAAACTCCTGCAATGGTAAGTGGTTTATTTTTTGATTCTAATTCTGTGTGTAGTCTTTCTTTGAATGGTCCATCAAGTGTCCGTACATCATCGGTTTTTGATTTCTCCAGATCAGAATCATAAATTATTGCACCACCAGAAATTACTTCATCATAATGACGAAAAATTGTTTCAGCATCAAAAGATGCCATAAGATTAACGTCAATTACATTTGAATTAATTTTCTTTTCAGATACTCTTACAGTAAAATAACTATGCTCACCTTTGATGTTTGAATAAAATTCTCGTTTTCCAAATACGGCATATCCCATCTCAGCGCATACTTTGGAGAAAATATTTGCACCAGATTCTACCCCACTTCCTTGAGGACCTCCAATTAGCCATGTAAAATCATCAGAACTCATAGTTAATCACTCCATTTTTGAATGTTGAATAAAACAAATTTCATCCTCCCGTGGCTGCATCAAATAGTGCACATTCACATTTATCACGTTCACCGCAATAAGGACACACACATACACATTTTTCAATTGCATTTCCACATTCTACACAAATAGCAAATTCTTCTTCGACTTCAGAGGACAATAAAGAAATTACAAAGAAATCGTATAAATGGTTTGAGATGAATATCAAGACTGATGAAAAAAAAAGTGTTTCTTACAAGAACAATACATGACTTTGCATTAAAAGAGTTAAAGAAGAGATATCAAATTGAAATTCATTCAGGGAAAATTCCCATCCCTGAATCTAAATTGCGATCAAAGATTAAGGACGTTGACGGATTGATTTGTTTTCCTTATGACAAAATTGATCAAAAAATAATTGACTCTGCAAAAAATCTTAAAGCAATCAGCACGTACAGTGTAGGTTTTGATCATATAGATACAGAGTATGCAAAGATAAAAAAAATCAGAGTTGGGTACACACCAGAGGTACTAACTGATGCAACAGCTGATTTGGCTTTTTCACTATTACTTGATGTATCAAGACGGGTTTCTGAAGGGGATAGAATAATTCGAAACGGAAAATGGAGAGAGATTTACGGGGCATATGACTATGTCGGAGTGGATCTTCAAGGCAAAACAGTTGGAATTTTAGGTTTAGGCAGAATTGGAAGTACTCTGGCAAAAAGAGCCAAAGCATTTGACATGAAAATAATCTATCACAATAGAAAACGTATTTCTAAAACAAAAGAAAAGTCATTGAACGCAAAATACGTGTCGTTTGAAAAATTAATTTCAGATAGTGACTTTATTTCAATTCATGTTCCACATACAAAACAGACAGACAAGATGTTTAACATGAAAATATTTAGAAAAATGAAACAGTCTGCATTTTTGATTAACACCTCCAGAGGCAAGGTTATCAACGAAAAAGATCTTGCAGTAGCACTAAAGAGAAAAACAATATCTGGAGCAGGGTTAGATGTGTTTGAGGGCGAGCCTATCTCCGAAAAACATCCACTAGTAAAATTATCAAATATTGTACTTGCTCCACACATAGGCAGTTCAACTAAAGAAACAAGAAGCAAAATGGCAGAAATTACTGTTAAAAATTTAGATCTAGGAATTAGGAGAAAAAAGCCAATCTATTCAGTCGGATATTGAGTTTTACGCTTGAGTAATCAACTCATTAAATGTGCAGTTTTTATATCTAAATTGCAATCTAAAAGCAGAATGAAAAAATTCAAGCATACAAATGAAGAATTAGAATTAGCTAAAGTACAAACTGAAAAAGAGAAGAAAGAAAAAGAATCTAAAGATTAAGAACTTTTTACTTGTCTTTTTCAGACAAGTTTTTTTTTAAAATTGAATTTTTGAACTGAATTTTTTGTTGAGTTGATCATACAAGTTTATTCTTTCATCAATAAGTTGCATAGAGTCATCATACATTTTTGTAAAAAATGCGGCAATAATTCTGTCATTGTTTTCATCAAAAAAACGAATGCTAAAACTTGTGCGCTCTGGTTTTTCCTCTTTAACAAATTCTGCAGATTTTATCAATTCTGAATTAATATGGAGATGTGCAGGGCCATCATTATCACCAACAGTTATCCACTTTTCTTTTTGTCTGATGCTGAGCGGACTGCGAACCTCACTTACAGCGCCACTATTTTTTACAATAAGTAAAACATCATCATTTTTTACGATATCAGATAATAATTCTAAAAGCAACATATAGTATCAGAATTGTAATTATTTCAGTTTTTTGAGCGGTTCATATCAATTTGAACAAAATCATCAGAATCTCCATGAACACAATCAGTTCCCACTGCCTTTACAGGGGAGAAACTAATCTTTCCATCATGAATTTTTCCTTCTTTTTGTAGATGACCAATTTTTCCTGTAACTACTTGCTTGTGTCGCCCACAAGTGACTCCTACCATGTATTCATCCTTGCCATCAATAATTGATACGATAAATTCAGGAGGATTAACGCACTGTTTACCTTCCTTTGAGACAGAACACTTGTCAGGCAGCATATCTCAAAACTAATCGTTATTGGATATTAATCTTGATTGTTACTGACTCAATTTATTATCAACCAAGTTGCAACAAATTTGAAATCTAGTGGCACATAATTTTGATATTGTAATTATAGGTGGAGGTATTCTAGGAACATCATTATCATTTTTTTTATCATCACTGAACAAATCAAAAAAAATAGCTGTTATTGAGCAGGCCCATACTGTTGCATTTCATACTAGTGGAAGAAACACTGGAAAAGTTCATGCTCCCTATCTGTATAATCCTAAAAAGAAAAAGCTATTTGCAAAATCCGCTTTTCATGGTTTTGAGATGTGGGAAGAATATGCAAAATTAAGAGAATTGCCGTTTAAAAAAGACGGAGTGATTGAAGTTGCTTTGGATAAAAAAGGAATCAAGGTGCTTGAGAAATATCTCAAGTGGGGAAAACAAAATGGTCTAGAAGAGGATGACATCAAACTGGTGAGTAAAGAGGAAATGAAAAAAATAGAACCTGAAATAAAATGTGAAGCTGCATTACATGTTTTCAGGGATGCATCTACAGATTATTCTAAATTTACAAAATCAATAATGAAGGACAGTAAAAAATCAGGTACAAAATTTCTGCTAGATACCAAAGTTACCAAAATCAAACAAGAGAATGGTAAATGGTCTATTACATTAAATGATGAGCAAGAAATTACTGCAGGATTTGTAATTAATGCTGCAGGAGGACAAGCAATTGACATTGCACATAGTGTAGATGTTGCTGAAAAGTTCACAGACGTTCATTTTAGAGGAGAGTACTGGAAGGCACCAAAAGAATACAATCATCTGACAAAAACTAGCATATATTCAGTACCAGAATTTCCAGACTATCCATTTTTAGATCCACATTGGATTATCAGAGTTGATGGTAGTTGTGAAATAGGACCTAATGCAGTACCAGTGTTTAGTCCACACGGGTATGATGCAGCAGAGAACATCAAAGAGTTCATTCCAAAGATGCTTGAGATGCTAAATTCAGGTGCAAGAAAAGCTGTTTTTGATAAGCAATTTCAGGAGCTTGCCGTAAATGAAATTCAATCATCAATGTCAAAAACTGCAATGGTAAATAGAGTAAAACGGTTCTTACCGAAAATTGACGCATCAAAGATTACTCAAAAAGGCACTGCAGGAATACGTTCATCAATTATTGATGATAAAGGAAAATTTGCGCCAGATGTCATACTAGTTGAAGATGAAATGTCATTTCATATTTTGAACTATAACTCTCCAGGTGCAACAGGTGCATTACCATTTTCAGCACACATTGTAAATCATCTAAACAAGACAGGTATGTTGACTAGTGAGGAAGAAGATGCAGTTTGTGGACCATGGAAATTTTCTCAAATTATTGAAAAACTCCAGTAAGGGAATTTTTAATTCAAACCAGATAGTCTTATCTGATTTTGTATCTTAGTATTGCTAGAACAGAATTATCGATATCTAATTTCTTAATAATTTTCGGAGAAACTGCAAACTCTATTTTGGAGGATGTGTTTTTTGCAATCTCTAGCATTTTGATTATTTTTTTGAATTGGGAATTTGTATGATAATTTGCAGAAACGATGAGCGTATCTACTGCCCCCCTCTCTAGTGCCTTGTAGATTACATTGTTTCTTTTTGCAGTTAATCCATCCTTGACTAGCCGCTCATATTTTTCGATTAATTCTGCTACATTTTTTTTCCTATGCTGGTAAAGGTGATTGATTATTTTTTTGTCAATCTCTTTTATCGGTGTTGAAAATGATAAATTCTCTACAAACCGACATTTTTTTACCAGTTCAGAGTTTAGTTCATCATAAAATTCAGTCTTTGCTGGACCTTGACCTCCCAATAAAATCAGTGATGAATTGGAATCCATTTCTCTGACTTTGTTTGCAACTTTTTTAAAGAATACATGTATCTTGGTTTGTCTTGCTCTAAGGAATCGTCCTTGACTCTGTCCTCCTTTTTTGTGTCTTCCCTGTAGATCAATTCGAAGTTTAGATTCTTGAATTATTTGATTGCCATGAAATTTTTGAATTCTTGCAGTTTTTTGATCAAGTGTTACTAGCAATACATCATAACTAGCTTTCAAAATATCACGAAATGGTTTGATAAATGGCTTTTTGCTTGCCATGTAGACGTATGGGAGTTTTTTTGAAGTTCCAATAACTTTGATTGAAACCTTGCCATTTTTTATCCAGCCAAAAATGCACAATGTTTTTGTAAATTTGCCAACTGAGACTGGATTTTTTTTAAGTTGAGTAATTTTGCTTGTAATTGTTGATTCTATTTTTTTAAGAGATTCATTGCGTGTAGTTTCTTGCATTAAAGATATGGTATCTTTTCCTTTGCCATAGGGATAGTAGACTGATATGCATGTAGAGTTTATCTCTTTGAGATCATATAGGAATTGATTAATTGACATCCATTCACTAGGAGATATTTCTAAAGATTCTAGAGTTTCACTCAATGAAGATAATTTTCCGAGTTCATATAAAATTCATGTGAAAAATGAAATCACACTAGTATCTAGTTTCTCAGACTAATCGTCTTTGTCTTTCTTTTTGTCTTCACTGTCGTCATCGTCATCATCATCGTCGTCATCATCGTCATCATCATCGTCATCATCATCGTCATCATCTTTTTCTCCATGCTTTAGTGCCTTTTGTGCATGCTCCCATGCCTTTTCGAATCTATCAATTGCTTTGTCTGGCTTGTCTTTGTCTAGTTCTTTTTGAGCCTTATCCATCTCTTTGTTTGCTTTGTCTATCTCCTTGTCAGATTTCTTATCTCCTCCAAACTCATCAATTGCCCTATCAATTGCATGCTGAGCTAATATTCTATCAATGTTGACTAGAGTTTCTAGAATTTCATGAACCTTATCTGAGACACCTTGAGATTCTTTTGATTTCTTCTTATCATCGTCATCATCATCGTCACTAGAATTTCCAACAATCTTTAACAGCCTTTTGGCAGCATCACCTTCTTCTTTGAATACTTTGTCACCCTTCTTAGGATCTAGATTAATTTCATCAATCCAAAGTTTTGCATCAAGACTCTTTTGGATGTCTTTGATTGCTTTATCAAGTTCTTTTGGAGTTTTCTTGTCAGTAGATTCATCCTTTAATGCTTCTAATTGTGAAATGATATTTTCTTTGGTTTGTTGTGGTCCAGTAATTTTAACAATTTGGGTTTGAGAAACGGAATTGCCTGTAAAGTCAGTTGCAGTCCATGTAACTGTTGTTTCACCTATTGGGAATCCAGTTGGAGCATCATTTGAAACTGATGGATTTGCATCTACTGCATCAGTAACAGTTGGGA